>JAAUTJ010000643.1 GCA_012031475.1 Leptolyngbyaceae cyanobacterium SM1_3_5
CGTCATCGGCGCGCCGCGGCTGCGAAACAGATCGAAGATGCGCCACACCCCCCGCGCGCGATCCATACTCGTATATCGACTCCATCGACATGTGCCGTGCACCCTCGAAGGGCAGGGCGCCGATGATCTCGGACAGGAACGTTTCGGAGGCCCGGTCCCCATGCAGGACGCAGTTTTCGCCGCCTTCCTCGATGTTCAGCACGAATTGCAGCGCAACCCGCGCCCCGCCCGGCCAGTTCGGATGCGGCGGATTGCAGCCATAGCCCACCAGATCACGCGGATAGTCAGTCATGTTCGGTTTCTCGATCGTCGTTTGCAATGCTACAAGAAGAACGCCACCTGAAAAAGGCGCAGACAAAGCGAATGTCAAGCTACGACCAAATTTACGCGATCGTTCGACTCATTCCCGCCGGACAAGTTGCCACCTACGGCCAAATTGCCGAACTCGCCAACCTTCCCGGTCAGGCGCGACTGGTCGGATATGCGCTGTTTCGCACCCCGGACGACGACATTCCCTGGCATCGCGTCATTAACGCCAAAGGTGAAATCTCCGCATCGCCTTGGCGGATGGGCAACGACGACTTGCAGCGATCGCGCCTTGAAGCCGAAGGCATCGAATTCAACGGGGACAAAGTAAACCTGAGACAGTATCGCTGGCAACCGCAGAACTCCCTTTTGGCAGAGTTGGCGATCGAACAGAACTGGGAAAATGGCGATCGCCTTTTCACAAATCATCCAATGGAACGCGAAATCACCGATGACCAAGGAACGACTTGGATTTGCGTACAAGCCTTCTCCAGCCTTTCGCAAGACACAGAACATCAAGAAGCCGCCAAAGTCAAAGGTGAAGATGCCTACTGGGTCGTCTGCACACCGAGCGGCGGAGCGCAATCCGTCCGCGTCAAATTGCCGAAAGACTGGGAGAGTCTGTCAGATGAGGATTTGCTGGTTGCGATCGAAGCAGCGAGGCGATCGAGCTAGGGGGGTCGGGGGTCGGCTTGGATGCCAAGCTACATTGCCCACCGATGTGACCTTGGCGGGAGTCCAAAGGGCAACCGCCTAGATGGGGAGAGGTTTGGAGGGGGGTGGCCTTTCTCCAATGGCTCGAATCAAAAAGCAATCTAACAGACGATCGCTCCACCCAACCTCTGATCATTCCTCCCGCAAACCATTAAAGATAAACTCGATCGCCACTCAAGCCTTATGATCGCTGTGAACCAAAAAACCACCAGCTTCTAACGCTCACCTGATTACCATGACCGACAGCAGCCTGCCGCCCCTGATCCTGCAAATGCTCGATCCAACCTTTTATCCGCATCCCGTTCAGGAGCCGCTGCAACTGATTCAAACCCACGTTTCCTACGTCATTTTGACTGGCGAATATGCCTACAAAATCAAAAAGCCCGTCAACTTCGGCTTCCTAGACTACTCCACCTTGGATCAGCGACGGCACTTTTGCGAAGAAGAACTGCGGCTCAATCGCCTCGGTGCAGCCGAACTCTACCTAGAAGTGTTGCCCGTCACCGCATTGGGCATTGGCGGCGAGGGAGACCGATCGAATACCTCGTCAAAATGCGCCAGTTTCCGCAAGAGACGCTGCTGATGGCAATGTTTGAGCGCGGCGAACTCAGCGAAGCACTCGTCATTGAACTTGCCAAAGCGATCGCCCGCTTCCACCAGAAAACCGCCACCAGCGACTATATCCGCAGCTTCGGCAAAGTCGAACAGGTGCGCGAAGCGATCGACCAAAACTATGAGCAAACCGAAAAATACATCGGTCTTGCCCAAACGCAGGAACAGTTCGACGACTGCCGCCAATATACCGATCGCCTGTTTGCCGAATCTCAGCACTGGTTCGATCGCCGCATTGCCCAAGACAAAATCCGCGAATGTCACGGCGACATTCACCTCAACAACATCGCCTACTGGAACGACCAGCTTCTCCTGTTTGACTGCATCGAATTCAACGAGCCGTTCCGCTTTGTCGATACGATGTTCGACGTGGCCTACATCGTGCGCGATTTCGATTCGGGCGATATCGTTTCGGGAGCGCTGCGCGGGCGGCAAGACCTCACCACATTATTTCTCAACACCTATCTGGAGCAAACCGGAGACTGGGAAGGCTTGCAAATCTTGCCGTTCTACGTGAATCGGCAAGCCTACGTCCGCGCCAAAATTCTGTCATTTTTGCTGGACGATCCGGCCATTCCCGCCAGCGACAAAGCTGGAATCCAAAAGCTAGCCGCTCAGTTCTACCATCAGGCATGGCGCTACTGTCAGCCACAGCAAGGCCGCATGATTTTGATTTCCGGCCTATCGGGAGCAGGCAAAAGTACGACCGCCCGCACTTTAGCAAAGCAACTCAACGCGATTCATTTGCGATCGGACGCGGTTCGCAAACACTTGGGTGGGATTTCGGTGGACGATCGGGGCGATGCCAGCCTCTACACGCCCGAAATGCACGAAAAAACCTACGATCGCCTATTGGAACTCGGCTTGCTGCTCGCTGAATCCGGCTACACGGTGATTCTTGATGCCAAATACGATCGCCAACACTACCGCCAAGCCGCGATCGATCAGGCCAAATCTCACGACATTCCGCTGCAAATTCTGTTTTGCGATGCTCCTGCCGACGTGCGGCGCGATCGCGTTGCCCAGCGCACAGGCGATATTGCTGACGCAACCGTTGATTTGTTGCCGCAGCAGAAATTCGATTCGTTTACCGAAACCGAGCAATCTTATGTGCAAGTGTTAGATACAACACAGGCGATCGAACCGCAGCTTGCCCGCTTGATTCACGACTCTATTTCATTGGGATGAAGTAATCCCCGAACGGTCTTTTTACGATCGGAAAATCCAGCTTCCTCTGTTGATTTCAGTTTGCGATCGAGGTGGCTGAAATTTCGTGCTGTTTGGGGAACTTATGCACATTCATCATCTCAATTGCGGCTGTATGTGTCCGATTGGTGGAGCGTTATTTGATGGCTTCAGTCGCGGCTTCACGGCTGAGCTAGTTTGTCACTGTTTGCTGATTGAAACCAATCAGGGATTAGTGTTAGTAGATACCGGGTTTGGACTGCGCGATGTGCGATCGCCCGATTCGCGCCTCAGCCCGTTTTTTATTCACGTCAATAACATTCAATTTGAGTCGAAATATACCGCGATCGAGCAAATTGAACAGCTTGGTTTTTCCGCTCAAGATGTACGGCATATTGTGCTGACGCATCTCGATTTTGATCATGCGGGCGGGC
>JAAUTJ010000644.1 GCA_012031475.1 Leptolyngbyaceae cyanobacterium SM1_3_5
TATCCGCTTAACTCAATTGAGTTTGTTCTATAGCTAAACCGCGATCGAATTGTCATCAAACCATTAGGAATTCACGGAAATTGTTGCAGTCGAGGCGATCGTATTGGCCAGTTTTCCGCAAGGCCAGCCACCCAAGCTTCATCTTGCTGCGTGTAGCTGCGGGGTGCATTTGCGCCGAGAATCAGGGCACCCTCCCCGATCGCTGACAGATCACGCCCTGCGTATTTTCCGGCAGATAGTCAAACTCAATTCGCCCCGGATAAAGCGCCAGGTTAACCAGATACACGGGCTTTTGCTTGTCGATGACGCGCTGAAGAATCGCGCCCGGTTTGACTTCAGCAGTTTTACCTAAAATGCCGCGCCGCAGCAAAACGCGCCCCTGATGCCAGACGACGATCGATCGCGTGGCCGTGTTGGTCAGCAGCAGATGCGACATCCAGGCCAATTCGGTCTGAACAGTTTCAGATAGATCGGGCGCGAGTTCAAAGCCTTCTTCGCCCACAAGCTGCACGGCATCGGGCGATCGCGCCTGCACCTGCTGCCACAGCAAGCCCGTTAGAATGAGCAAGGCGGATAAGATGATTCCGAGTGCATCGGATCGCGCCTGCGAATCGGTGAGCATGGGGGTGAGCAGCCGATTGATCATCAGCAGCGTTCCAGCAATTCCACCGACGACGATCGGCAGGCGGCGAATTACGTGATATTGGTCAGGTTTTGCCATTGGCAGCGATGGGTTAAGAAGCGATGTAAATGAATGCTGAGCAGGAATTGCAGCGAGGCGGTCTTCTACTATTCTATTTGGGCGGCGACTGAGGAAGAGACGAGATGTTAGAGGGGTTTCACTTACTGCTGTTGACGTGGCTGGGTGGAAAGGATGTGGCAACGCTGCGATCGACCAATCTAGAGCAGTGGTTCAAGGCGGCGGCGATCGAGGTCGTGGCTCAAGCGCAGCCTGCGCCTGATCCGGCAGCAGTGGCGGCGACACGGCTGCATCTGGGTACGCTGTCGCAGCTTGGCATGTCCGTGAATCGACAGGCGTTTGGCTGCAAGTGGGCAATCAGGTTGTGGCCGAAAATGTAGGCACAACAGCGCTATCGGCAGCCTCGCTGACCAAAATTGCGACGACGCTGGCGGCCATCTCGACTTGGGGCGTTGACCATCAGTTTGAAACGATCGTCAGCGCAACGGCTCAGCCGCAAAACGGCGTTGTGACAGGCGATCTGATCGTGCAGGGCGGGGGCGATCCGTTTTTTGTCTGGGAGGAAGCGATCGCCCTCGCCAATGCGCTTCAGGAAATGGGAGTCGATCGCGTCACGGGCAATTTGGTGATCGCGGGCAATTTTGCCATGAACTTTCAAACCGATCCGGCGGCTTCCGGTCGTTTGCTCAGGCAGGGCATGAACAGCGGCGCATGGAATGCCGAGGCCAGCAACCAGTTTGCCAGGTTGCCGCAAGGAACGGCGCGGCCAAATTTGCGAATCGATGGTGATGTGCGCGTCGTTTCGCTCTCGGAGGCGCAGGCGCGATCGATCGTGCCCGTCGTGAGGCATCGATCGCTGCCGCTGTCGCAAATTCTCAAAGCGATGAACAGCTTCAGCAACAATGCCATGTCCGAAATGCTGGCCGTTCAGCTTGGCGGCGGTGCAAAAGTGGCGCAAACAGTGGCGCAAACTGCCAAAGTTCCGCCGGAAGAAATTCAACTGATCAACGGGTCGGGACTGGGTACGGAAAATCGCATCTCGCCCCGTGCAGTCACGGCCATGCTGCTTGCCATTCAAACGTATCTTCAACCCCAGCAGCTAAACGTCGCGGATGTGTTTCCCGTCATGGGTCGCGATCGCGGGACGCTGGGTCGCCGCCAAATGCCTGCGGGAGCCGCTGTAAAAACCGGAACGCTCAATGAAGTCAGTTCGCTGGCGGGCGTGATTCCCTCGGCGCGGGGGCAGTTTGGTTTGCGATCATCAATTGTCGGCTTGCAGATTTTGTCAGAACTCCATCGATCAGCAGGATTTGCTGCTGCTGCGCGTCCAACAGGAGTGGGGAGCCGGATCGATCGCGCCGGAGATTCAACCGGGGAATCGCGATCGACTTCCGGCAAATCAGCTTGGCGCACCCAGTCGGAATCAGAAGTTAGATTTGCGGGGTTAGGCGTCGGATGTCGGGCGTCGGCAGGACGTAGAGACGCGAGATCTCGCGTCTTCCCAAGGTTGGGGACTGAGAATTGGCGATCGCCTAACCCTTTCCTTGACACAGCCAGATAATTTGCTGGACTAAAACTTCAGGGTCGATCGGCTTGGTGAGATGCGCTTGGAATCCGGCTTGGATTGCTCTTTGCTGGTCAGCACTGCTGGCGTAGGCGGTGAGGGCGATCGCCAAAATGTCGCCACCGCGATCGATCGGGCGCGATCGAATTTGCTCGATTAGCTTGTAGCCGTCCATTTCTGGCATTCCCACATCGCTAACGAGCAGATCGGGCGTGAAGCGATCGAACAGTTGCAGCGCCTCGAAGCCAGAGGCGGCAGCGGTGACAGTTGCGCCACTTTGTTCCAGCACGAAGGCTTGCAACTTGGCGGGTGTCGTCGTCGTCATCCACCACGAGGATTTGCAGATTGCTGAGTGGCGTTTCCGAGGCGGGGCTGCTGCGGGTGGTTGAGTCGGAGTGGAAGCAGGCTGCTCAATCACGGGCAGGCAGACGGTGAAGATTGCACCTTGGTTCTCGCCGGGACTGTCGGCTGCAACCGTGCCGCCGTGCAGTTCAACGATTTGCCGGACGATCGCCAACCCCAGACCCAAGCCGCCAAATTTGCGCGTGGTTGAACTGTCCTCCTGACGGAAATACTCGAAGATATGCGGCAAAAACTGCGGCTTGATGCCTTTGCCCGTGTCGATGACGTGAATTTGAGCGAATCGATCGATCTGCCGGAGTTCAACCATAATTTGTCCATTGTCGGGCGTGAACTTGACCGCGTTGGACAGTAAGTTCCACACGACCTGCTGGAGGCGGGCGGCATCGCCGGAAACCGGGGCAATGTCTGAGGCGACGAGCTTGATTTGGATGTGTTTGGCTTCGGCGGCGAGGCGGACGGTATCGATCGCCGCAGAAATCACAAACGGCAAACTGACCGGAGCCGCATTCAGCGACAGTTTGCCCTGCATGATCCGCGAAATGTCGAGCAGATCTTCAATCAGTTGCGTTTGCAGTTTGGCGTTGCGCTCGATCGTACGCGGACGGTCTCGACGTGC
>JAAUTJ010000645.1 GCA_012031475.1 Leptolyngbyaceae cyanobacterium SM1_3_5
GCTTCCATTATCAAATATTCACGGGCGATCGAGCTTTTCCCCTGAGGGGGATTTGGGTGTCGGGGATCGGGTGTCGGGTGTCGGCTGATGAGCCGTCAACGTCGCTGAGGCAAATACTGCTCAATTTTTAAGGCGCGATCGCGCTTCGTAAACAGAATCTCCAAACTCGGCTGTTCCCCGACACCTGACACCCGACACGCGACACCCAACTCCTCTCCCAGAGGTTAAAACCGCCTTAACGTCCCATTCCCGTCTTCTTAATATGCTTGTGGGATTTTAGGAAAGCCAAGTGATAAATTCACGAACTTCTCGGTATTCCCCCGCATGACTTTAACCCTGCAACTGTTACACGCCTCGGATTTTGAAGGTGGCATTCCGGCAATCGACGACTCCATTCGCTTTTCCGCCGTCATCAATCGTCTGCGTACCAACACCGACCCCAACACGTTTGGACTAGACAGCGTGACGCTGGCAAACACGCTGACGCTTTCCTCTGGGGACAACTACATTCCCGGCCCGTTTCTCAACGCTTCATCCGATACGTCTTTGAACGGCATTGGCGGCTTGGGAACGTCTTCGGCTCCGGTTTTGGGGCGGGGCGACATCGGCATTTTGAATGCGATCGGCATTCAGGCGTCGGCTTTGGGCAACCACGAATTTGACCTTGGTGTGCGGCAGGTGCGCGACGTTTTGCGGAACGCCAGCGGCAATCCGGGCTTGAACTTTCCCTACCTCAGCACCAACCTCGACTTTTCGCCGGAAACCAGCAATACGCTCAGAGGCGATCTGGCAATCACCGATCTCGCCACAAACCAGACAACGGCAGAAGCCAACTCGATTCGCGGCAAACTTGCCAAAAGTACCGTGATTACCGTTGCGGGAGAAGACGGACAGCTTGGTACAGATGACGATGAGCGGATCGGGATCGTTGGGGCAACCACGCCGACGCTGCGATCGATTTCTTCTCCGGGCGATATTCGCGTGACGCCTGCCAATTCCAGCGACTATGTGGCACTGGCGGCGGAAATTCAAACCACAGTGGACGCGCTGACGGCAACGGGCATCGACAAGGTGATTTTGCTGTCGCACATGCAGCAGTTGTTCATTGAGCGCGATGAACTTGCGCCGCGCCTGCGGAACGTCGATATCATCGTGGCGGGCGGTTCGCATACGCTGCTGGCCGATGGTAATGACCCGATTCGACCGGGAGATACAGACGGCGGCGACTATCCGATCGTCCGCACTTCGGCTAGCGGTCAGCCCGTCTTGGTGGTGAACACTGAGGCAAACTACAAGTATGTCGGGCGCTTGGTTGTCGATTTTGACGACAACGGCGTCATTCTACCGGGCAGCATCGATCCCAACATCACGGGCGCGTATGCCACGACGGAATTGGGGGTCGATCGCGTCTATGGCGCTGACGTGAATCCTCGCAACGTGGCAACTCCCAACGTCGTGACGATCAGCGATGCGATTCGCAACGTGATTGCAGCCAAGGACGGCTTAATTTTTGGCAGCACGGATGTGTTCCTGAATGGCACTCGTACCTCCGTGCGGACGCAGGAAACCAACTTGGGTAACATCACGGCGGACGCCAATTTGTTCTACGCTCGCCAACTTGATCCAACTGTCGTCATTTCACTGAAAACGGCGGCGGCATCCGCGACAACATTGGCACGATTACGGCTTCTCCGGGCGCGACCGACCCGAACGCGGTGGATGAACTGCCGCCGCAGGCCAATCCGATCGCCAACAAGCAAACAGGCGATGTGTCGCGACTCGATATCGAAAACTCGCTGCGGTTCAACAACGGTCTAACGCTGATCACGGTCACGGCTCAGCAACTCCTCCAGACGATCGAGCAGGGCGTGGCCGACACGCGCACAGGCAACACGCCCGGACGCTTTCCGCAGGTCAGCGGCTTGTCGTTCAGCTTTGATCCGACTCGTGCCAGAGCCGAAGATTTGAACAGCAACGGCACGATCGACACGGGCGAAGACCTCAACGGCAATGGCGTTCTGGATGCGGGACAGCGGGTGCGATCGCTGGCCGTCACCGATGAGAATGGCAGAATCATTGATGTGGTGGCCGAAAATGGCGCGGTCGTCGGAGATGCGAACCGGACGTTTCGGATGGTGACGCTCAACTTTTTGGCCGGAACAACGGTGGATTCGGTGGGCGGCGATGGCTATGCCTTTGGCCGCTTTGTGCGCGACAATCCGACCTTGGCAAATCGCGTTGACCTGACTGCGGAAACGGTTGACGTGAATCGCAACGGCAGGCTCGATCCGGCAGCACCGCTTCCGGCAGGCCAAGCGACGTTTCAAACGACGGGCAGCGAGCAGGACGCACTGGCCGAGTTTCTGCTGCAATCGGGCACTTACACGGCAGCGGATACGCCTGCTGCGGGCGATTTGCGGATTCAAAACCTCAGCGCTCGATCGGACACGGTGCTTTCGGCGGGGCGCTTGCTGGTCGGCTCAAGAAGTCGCAATACCCTGATCGGCACCAGCGGCAGCGATGAACTGATTGGCTTGGGCAATGCCGATCGCCTCAACGGTTTGGATGGGGACGACATTCTCGACGGCGGACGTGGCAGCGACAGGATAGTCGGCGGACGCGGTGACGACCTGCTAATCGGGGGAGTGGGCAGCGACACGCTAGTCGGCAATCAGGGGCGCGATCTGTTCGTCTTGGAAAGAGGGGCAGGCGTCGATACGATCCGCGACTTCCAGAACGGACGCGATCGCTTCGGCCTGGGCGCAGGCTTGCGCTTCAACCGTTTGGACTTCGAGCGACGCGGCAACAGCACGGTAATCAGCTTGGGCAATGATGCCTTGGCGATCGTCCGGGGCATCCGTCCCAATCAGCTAACGGCGGCGGATTTTACGTCGTTTAGCGTGGGTTAGGGGTTGGGGGTTAGGGAGCGGAACCTCCTGCCCTGTGCCTCCTGCCTTTAGTAGCTGAACCGAAATTCTCCGATCGTCAACTGTCCATCGATCGCTTGAATCGTGACGCGATGAATGTTTTCGGCGTGCAAACTCAGTTCCAGGTTGGGTGGAATTTCGGGATCGGCTCCGGCTAAGTTGGCGCTGGGCGTTTCGGCTTGGGCGAGTGGTCGATCGTCTGCATCAAAGGCCGACAGGACGGCGCGGCGCGAACTGGTGACATTGCTGCTGACGTAGCGCACAGGCTGGGGAAAGCGGGCGGCGAGCCAGCCGCTTTGGGGCGCGGCAAAC
>JAAUTJ010000646.1 GCA_012031475.1 Leptolyngbyaceae cyanobacterium SM1_3_5
TGCTTGAAATCTGGCTGTTGCTTGAAATAGAGGCCAGCGTATCTGCTGTTTCCATCGCTTTTCTTCTTTGGGGAGAGGCAAACCTGACTTTAATCGTTTAGACTTACAGCGTAAGTTTAGCTTACAGCGTAAGTTTGTCAAGATCAAAAGCAAATTGACCTCCCGGATCTGAACTTGTTTTGTCCATTCAAAAATTGAGGCGAGACTGGCGAGATGCCTGAAAGCGGTTCAGATACAACACCCCAACTCCCTTTAAGCCGAGAGCGAGTGCTGAGTGCAGCTTTGCGTCTAGCTGACGAGGGGGGCATTGAGTTACTTTCGATGCGGAAAGTTGCCAAGCGCTGGGCGTGAAGGCGATGTCGCTCTACAACCACGTCGCCAACAAAGACGACATGCTGGATGGCATCGTCGATATGGTTGTCAGCGAAATCGAAGTGCCTGACCTGAAGCTGGACTGGAAGACGGCTATGCGACGACGGGCGATCGCGGCTCATGAAGTGCTGCTGCGTCATCCTTGGGCAACTCTGCCGCTGGTGTCTCGAATCAACGTGGGTCCGGCCATGCTGCGCTATGTGGATGCGACGCTGGGCTGTTTGTGCGAGGCGGGCTTTTCGCTGGAAATGGCGGATCATGCGTGGAATGCGATCGACAGCCACATCTATGGATTCACCCTTCAGGAACTCAACTGTCCAGTAGAGACATCGGAGTTTGCTAAAACGGCGGAGCATTTCCTTCCACAATTTCCTGTCGATCAATATCCCTATTCCAACAGGCTCATGCGGCACGTGATCGAGAGCGATTACGACGGTATTTACAATTTTGAGTTTGGGTTGGGATTGATTCTAGATGGACTGGAACGGTTGCGCGACAAAGCTTGATAGTTTGCACCAGCTTGAAAATGGCGCGATCGGTCAATTTTTTGGCGGCAATTGTCAAGGAAGTGGAAAGTTAATTGTTTAATCTAGCAACAGTTGTGAACTCGGCAATGCTATCTGGCGTTGCTGATATTTTCAATCTCAATTGACGGAGTATTCTCATGGCACTGACAGATAACACCCTTGCAACCGCCAACAATTTGGGAACCTTTTCAGGCTCAATCAATCTTTCTGATGTGATTGGTGGAACCGATCCAATTTCGTACTACAAATTTACTCTTTCTGAAAATGGCGACATCGCTGGAGCGGTGGACTGGGAGTCTGAATCCGGCACTCCTCCGTTTCTACGTTTGGTGGTCGATTTTAATGGCAATGGCTTCGTCGAAAGTGACGATCGCATTAGAACCCTTTCGGCAGGTGCAGATGGAGCATTTTTCCAATCGTTACCGCTTGGAACCTACTACCTCGAAGTTGCGACTGGTAACTTTTTGACCCGCGACTATAGCATTCAACTGAGTGCAACCCCGAAACCCGGTAATGTTTCTCCCGATCCGGGTTCCACTTTTGTTCAAGCCTTTGACATGGGAACACTCTCGGCACAGCGCATCCTCCGCGAGTATATTAGTCGGGCGATCGACCCTGTTGATACTTACAAATTCACGCTGTCTCAAAAAACCAATATCGGTGGCTTGGTCAATGGAACGACGGAAAACCTGAGGCTTTTCTTTGCGTCAGACACAAATGGAAATGGAGTCTATGATTCCGATGAAACTGTTGATAGCTTTGGTGCGAGACCCAACGCAACTTTCTCTATAACTCTGAATCCAGGGACCTTATTTCTTGCAGGTTGCTCCCCCTCTTGGTTCTACATCTACCTATGCAACTCATTACGAGTTAAACCTCAATCCAGTTCCCGATTTTAGCGGCGACGACATTCTATTGGGAACACGGGGAAGAGACACGATTCGCGGCTTTGCAGGCAACGATACGATTTCAGGATTGACTGGAAACGATCAGCTATTGGGTGATGAGGGAAATGATAGTTTGCTGGGCGGAGCCGGAAACGATCGCCTGTTTGGTGGAGTTGGAAACGATCGGTTGGTGGGGGATGTCGGAACGGATTTCCTGTCAGGTGGAACTGGAGACGATGTTTTTGAAAGTGGAGCCGGAAACGATCGCATCACCACCGGATCGGGGCGCGATCGGATTGCGCTGAGTCGGGGAAACGGATTCGATCGCCTCACCGATTTTCGCAACAAACTGGACAAAATTGACCTGGTTGGAATTCGCTTTAATCAGCTTACTTTGAGCCAACAGGGTCGCGATGTCTTGGTCAAGCTGGGAAACACCAACGTCCTGCTGATTGAAAATATTAGCCAAAGCTCGATCGATCGCACAGACTTTGTTTGAATGAGGGACAATGCTCATCATTCACCGCCCTAAACTTATTGATCCGTAACTACTATGAAAACTTCTCGTTTGGTGCAATGCCTGTTGACCGCGCTGATTGGATTGGCACAGCCCGCCGTCCTGCCGCCCGCTCGATCGCAGACGGTTCCCGCAGGTTTGCCCGGTGTCGCACGTCCGCAGCTTGTTCGCACTGCGATCGCGCATGATGGCCCGATCTATAACTTTGTTTTCAGTCCCGACAATCGCACGATCGTCACGAGCGGAGCCGATCGCACCGTTCGCGTTTTTCAAGACTTGGGACTGGTGCAAGATCTGCGAATCGAGGCGGACGCTCCCGATGCCTTTTTTCGCTGGGTGGCCGTCTCGCCGGATGGACGCACGATCGTCACCAGTCGATCGGACGGAACCATTCAACTGCGCGACTTTGGCGGCACGGTGAGAACGACGCTGCCCGCCTTGTCCCGCAGCGAGGGACCAGTGATGACGCTGCCCGCTTTGTTGCAGGGTGATGGACGAGTGGCGATCGCGGCCAACAACCGCACCTTGATCGACGCGACGGGCTTAAACGACAATTTCCGCATTCGCCTGTGGGATTTGACCAATCAGCAGCAGCGCGACCTCGGCGGCCACCGAGCAACGCACACCGCCCTGACCCCAGATGGCTACACGCTGGTGGCAGCCAGCAACACGGGAACAGCAACGGTTTGGGACTTGAACGGCGGTCGGCGGGTCGTCACGATTTCCGGCAGGGGCAACCGAGCGATTGACCGCGATCGCCATCAGTGCTGACGGGTCGCGCGTTTATGTTGCCAAGCGCAATCGCCTGGAAGAATGGAACGCCCGCAGCGGCACACTCACCCAGACGCTGCTGCAAGGCAAGGCCGGGGTACTTGTGTCGGCCAGCGAGTCGAACCTTTTCGACGCACCGCCACACCCATGACGTGTTCCGTA
>JAAUTJ010000647.1 GCA_012031475.1 Leptolyngbyaceae cyanobacterium SM1_3_5
GGGCCTTGGCGCTGGCGACTAGAGCAAATGACCTGGTGTCCTTGGTATATGCAGGGACACAATACGATCGCTGCTGCCGTGCAGTTTGCCGATTTGGTGACGACCGTTTCACCTACTTATGCGGAGCAAATTCAAACCGCAGAATATGGCGAAACGCTTGAAGGTCTCCTATCGTTTATCAGCGGCAATTTGGAAGGCATCATTAACGGCATTGACACCGAAGTTTATGATCCCGCCAACGACAAACAGATTGCTCAAACTTTTACTTCGGACACGATCGATCGGCGTTCTGCGAATAAAATCGCCCTGCAAGAAGAACTCGGCCTCGAAGTCAATTCTCAAGTCTTTTTAGTGGGAATTGTGTCGCGTCTAGTCGAACAAAAAGGCTTGGATTTGGTGATTCAAGTCCTCGATCGCTTCATGGCCTACACAAATGCTCAGCTTGTGGTTTTGGGCACGGGCGATCGCTACTACGAAACACAGCTTTGGCAAATTGCTTCGCGTTTTCCCGGTCGCATGGCCGCCTATTTGCTCTACAACGACGCGCTTTCGCGCCGCATCTACGCCGGAACGGATGCCTTCTTGATGCCGTCGCGCTTTGAACCCTGCGGCATCAGTCAATGATGGCGCTGCGCTACGGCTCTGTCCCAATTGTCCGCCGCACAGGTGGCCTGGTCGATACGGTTTTTCCTCACATTCCGGCTGAAAAAACGGGAACGGGCTACTGTTTCGATCGCTATGAACCACTGGATTTATTCACCTGCATGGTGCGAGCCTGGGAAGGTTTCCAATACAAAGATTATTGGAAGGAACTTCAGCAGCGCGGCATGAGTGAAGATTTCGGCTGGAAAAAATCTGCGATCGAATATGACAAAACCTATCGCCGCCTTCTCGGTTTATCTGAAGCAATTCCTGCTGAAGCAACGCCACAGCCGGAACTGGTTGCTTAACAAAATTGCCGCTGTGATTCGATCGAATTCCAGCGGCAACAAAGCGTTTGCAAATTGCTGATGTCGTCCGTTCCACCGTTTGCCAGTGGAACGATATGATCGATCGATAGTTCACTCGTCGCACCGCAGCTTTGACAGCGATTTTGGTCGCGATCGAACACATATCGCCGCATCTGTGCCGGAATCGCAATACGAGGAGTTTTATCCATCGATCGAGTTTGCTCCGTTGAGGGTTCGGCGAATTTCATCAAGGGGAAATTCGATCGTTTGTTCGGGTTCGATCGATGCTTCTGATGAAGTTTCTGCTTGAGCAGGAATGAATTCTAAGCAAACTCGGATTCTACCTGTTTGCCATTGAGGATCGCCAAGTTCAAGAAGCTCGCAATCTACCCCTTCGTCGAACAGTTGCTCATATTCATCTGAGCTAAGTTGACCGCTCCTTGATAATGCAGCCTGAAGCTTGTCAAGCAAATCACTGACTAAATGAGTGGGATGAGAAGAAAATACTTTTTTGCCCTCGAAGCGAATATCTAAAATATCAGAAGTGTTGAAAGATAGCTGAGTATAGAAAAAATGGAGGCAGAATGTAGTATTCTACCCCCAAACAAACAAAAACAATGCTCAAATGCTATCGTCCTTTCCCACGCTTTTCAAATCAATACTCAAGCAACTTTGCCCGCACGACTACCCAGTTTTGAACTCTCGGCTATTCTTTGAAATCTGGTTGACCTTTGTGCTGGATAAGGGGTTAACGAGCATGAGGGATTTGTTTTATCAGCTTAACCACACGGGTATTCCAGTCGGTATCTCTACGTTTTCTAAAGCTTGCAAGACTAGGCAAGACCAGCAGTTTTGTCGTATTTATGTCGAACTAATAGAGCGGCTAAAACGACAGAATCCTGCGGCGGCACAAATGCTCTTTCCCATTATTCTACCGTTGTCACCTTGACGAGCAAGCTATTTTGGCTACAAGGCGTTCATCAGGTCAAACTGCTCAACGGAGTCAACTTAGAGCAAGGCAATTCAAGCGAATGTCTAATTCATTCGGGCAGGGGCACGACGCAAAGTTTGCTGATTCAGTGATTGGCATGATTCCCGAAAACGCAGTCGGCATCATGGATAGAGGCTTTGCAAGCTGGGAGTTCCTCGATCAATTAAGTCAAACTCAAACGCTGTTTGTGGTGCGAATTAAAAACAATATGAAGACCGAATTCGACCATCAGCGATACCGGGTCGTTTGGTTCTGTGACCTGGAGAGCAAAAGTGAATTTCGCCTCGCAACGAATGTGGAGGAAATGACCAATGCGGAAGTCAGTGATGCTGATCGACATCGCTGGCAAATTGAGGTGTTGTGGAAGTTCTTAAAGATGCACCTGAAACTGGACAAATTGATCACCAAGAATGTGAATGGAGTGACGATACAGATTTACATGGTGTTGATTGCTTATTTGATGAGCGCAGTGAATCGAAATTCCAGCATTCTATGGGCATCAATTGTTGGATAAGTTTCGGTATTTGCAACTCGAACTGAGTCGGCGTTGTTCGATTGTGCATTGGAGCTATGATCTGCTGCCAGAGACACTGGTTCTGATGAAATCCTACCCTCCTCATCCTTCAAGCTTTTTGTCCCGTACTGAGGGCTGAGAGTTGCTGGCGGGGTTGCAAAGGTTGTCTGCTGCCGCTGATTTGAGCCGTTACTGCAAGCGCTTTTGCACGTTCCAAATTTGCTGCCCGATCGCAGGTGGAAGCCAGAAAACCTGATCGATCGATCGCTTGGCGGAAATTTCGCCCAGCACTTCGGTTCGCCATGCCTGCCACATGATTGCCAGCCAAAGGTTATTGCCAATATAGCGATCGCGCATGGCGATTCCAAGCTGTCCCGATAACATTGTGCTGGCGAGATGCGGTTGCCAGCGGTTTTCCTGCCGCAGCACGTTGGGATTGAGCCACTGACCGATCGCGCTCCACAGTTCGCGGTAGTACCAAAATTTGAGCGGAACGCCCATGCCGCGCTTTTCGCGCCAAACAATTTCTGGCGGTAGCCAGCGATCGACCGCTTTTTTGAGGATGTATTTTTCGCACACACCCCGCAGCATCAAATCTCCAGGCAGTTGAAACGTCCACTTCGTCAGGTCGGGATCGCAAAAGGGCGATCGCACCCATAGGCCATGCGCGAATCCAAGCGCGGTCGTTCGCGGCTGAATGTTTTGGGCACCTTTGAGCATCAGCGAACCCGCCGCAGTGTCGCCAGCAGGGAAGGGCAGGTTTGCGGATCG
>JAAUTJ010000037.1 GCA_012031475.1 Leptolyngbyaceae cyanobacterium SM1_3_5
TCGTAGGGGTAAGGGGTTCGGTGTTTTTTGAGTAAATCCACTAGGATCTCTGCCAGTCGCTCTTTGTTGTTTCTCAGGTTAATAAAAATGGGGACTCTTTATCAATTCGCTACAGCACTAATCTTTCCGCTGCTGGTCGGTTCAAGCGTCTGGGTTGCTCCTGCCGCAGCCTCACAACCTTCCACTCTGTCAGAGGCAGGCGTGGTTGCAAACCAACCCTATGAACCACCGGACAATGGCGGACCAGATGGCACAATCGGCTCAGGAACCCGCTAGCCTGTATGCCGATCGATATGCCTCATCGATCGCAATAACCTTATCTTCAATCCATGAATCAGCGTCCGCAAAATCCCGATAAGAATGTTGAGAAAAATACGATCAAAGTAGATGCTGGAACGCTGACAGCGATCGTGTTTTTTCTGCTGCTGCTGCCGCTGCTGCTGGCTGGTTTCCTTCTACAATAGCTGTGGTTTGGTGATGCGCCAGATCAGAAACTGTCAGGGTGCGATCGAATAATCGAAAGCAACTTCTGTACTGTAGAAGGTATCAGCTTCCCTGGTGATTTCTATGCCTACCGAAAAGTTTCGTCGCCAGTTACGGCAAGAATCCGAGCAGTGGTGGAAAGACGGATTCATTGATGCCACACTCTACGAAAAACTGGCACAGCGCTATCAGTTCGATCGCCTAGAACAAGACGCCAGCCACCGCTTCATTGCCATTTTGATGGGCTTGGGCGCAATCTTGTTGGGACTTGGCGCAATTACGTTTGTCGCCGCAAACTGGACAGCTTGGCCGCGATCGACCCGCGTTGCTTTGCTGCTGGCCTGCTTTGTCGGCGTCAATGCCGCAGGCTTTTACCTCTGGCGGCGACCTGCCACCCAGCGCTTAGGGCACGGACTGCTGCTGTGTGGCGGGCTGCTGCTGGGGCGCGAACATGGGATTGATGTCGCAGATGTTCAACCAGAACGGCGAACTGTACGAACTGCTGTTGATCTGGGGCTTGGGCGTGGCGGCGATGGCGTTCAGTCTGCGGCTCACGTCGCTGGGCATCCTGTCGCTGATTTTGGTAGGACAGGGCTATTGGGGCGGCTGGGCAACCTGGTCAACCTGGCGCGAGTTTGGCTTCACGGATTTGCTTGTGCAGCATTTGCCGATCGTCCTGGCCGTCGTGTTCGTGCCGTTGGCCTACTGGTGTCGATCGCGCGTCTTGTTTGGCCTCACTGCCACAGTTTGGGCGATCGCGATTGTGTTTAACCTCAAGCCGCTTTCGGGATGGAGCAATCTCCCTTCGGCGGGCTGGATAGCGGCGATCGCATTCGTCTTGCCGCCCGCCCTGCTGTGGAGCTACTACGACTTTCGCAAACCCGCACCCAACCGTTCTTATCCGTCCGCCTTCACCCTGCTCTCTCGCGGACTGGCAATCGTGTTTCTGGCCGTTTGCTTCTATTTCTTTTCGTTCAAGTTCGTGTGGAATCTGCCGACCTGGATGCAGAACCTCACCTCCGTCTGGACTTGGACGCCGCTAATCGACGCCGTGATCTTCAGCATCGTTGCAGGCTTAGGCTGGATTCAGATGCGGCCTCGCTGGAGTCAGTGGCAATCGCAAGTTCGATCGATCAACAGCGTCACAATCGCGGTCATGCTGGTCGCGACTGCCCTGATGCTGATTGCCCATGACTCGATCGATCTGGGCGGCGCGTTGGGATTCAACGTTTTGCTGTTTGGCTTGTCGATCGCCTTGGTGCGCGACGGATTGGCGCTGGGCGATCGGCAGACCTTTTGGGGCGGAATGGTGCTGCTGGTTTTGGGCATCACGACGCGAATGCTCGAATACAATACCGGACTGCTGCTCAAGTCGATCGTGTTCATCCTCTGCGGCATCGGCGTGATCGCTGCCGGATTGTGGTTTGAGCGATCGACCCAATCCAAGCCTCGATCGATTCACCCTGCACAGGAGAACTTGTCATGACGCACTCTTTCCAGCCCGATACAATTCAGACCGATTCACCGCAGCTTCAGCCGATCGCCCCAGCCAAACAGCTTCCGGGCTGGCGGCTGTGGGTTCCGCTGCTGATTCAGGTCGGCCTGATTGCCTTTGTACCTGCTCAAGATGCCTACACCTACGCCACAGGACGCTGATCACGCTTAAAACCATGCCTGTCGATCCTTACGATCCGCTGCGCGGCTATTCGCAAACGCTGGGCTACGAAATCAGCGACATCAACCAACTGCGTAAACTTCCAGGCGGCGATCGCTTCGATCGTCAGATCCAAGGCGCATTCTATGTTGTTCTGCAACAGCCCGCCGCAAACGCCACGCCGCCTACACCCTGGCAAGCCGTTCGCCTGACGAGCGATCGCCCCACCGACCTCGATTCCACACAGATCGCCCTGCGCGGACGCTACGATCGCGGCCAAATCACCTACGGACTGGAGCGCTTTTACATGCCCGAAGACCAGCGCAACCAAATTAACGAAGACTTCACGGACGCGGGCGGTCGAACGGTAACGCAGGTCAAGGTGGACGATCGCGGCAATGCCGTTTTGGTGAACTTGTGGCTGGGCGATCGCGCCTTGCAGTTTTAATTGCGAGTCGGGGCGATTTGGTGATGCCCCGACTTTGCAAATGACGGCTAGTAAACCCGCAGTTCGCTTCCCACTGGAGAGGCGATCGCGCCTTCTTCGGGATGTGTCTGGCGGGGAATGCCCAAAACGGGGCAGGGCAGCGAGGCAAGCTGATGGACGATCGGATGCCGCGCCGACGTGCAGCCCAGCAGCAGCAAATCGGCTTCCTCCGCCTCGATCACCTGACGCAATTGCTCTGCCGGATCGCCAAATCGCAGATGCGCTTCCAGCGAGCCGCGCCATTCTTCGGCCATGCAGCGAGCCTGCCAGAGGACATAATCGGCATGGTCAAACGGGTCACTGGCCTGAAAATTCGGAATTACGCAGTCAGATTCGACAAAGCGCGGCAGGCAAGCGGTTGGATCTGAGACGACGGACGATCGACCGCTCAGGCTCGGCAGCTTGGAGCGGACGGGGCGATCGAGGACATAAACCACATGCACCGTCACTTGCTTTTGCGAAGCCAAGCGCGTTTGATGCGCGATCCACAGCGTCATGTCGAGCGCAGTTTGGCTGTTGCAAGAGCCGCTATAGCCGACGACCAAGCTGACACTTTTGCGTGGTTTTGTCGTTTTAGAGCGCGGTTCGGGGACGAGAACCATCTGCTCAATTAGGTCTTGGCGACCGATCGCGCTTTGCAAGCGAGCCAAAATCGGTTTAATCTGCACGGCTTTTTCCTCATCTAAGCGGGGAGTCGAACGAAGTTGAAACTGGGCGGGCACGACGCTCTCAGCGGATTGAAACAATTGGATTGAAACAATCGCAAAGCGGAAATACTGGTACCAATCAGGAGACTTCAGCGTGCAAACTGCGGACGCTTAGGAGGCTCCTTCCATTGCCGACGGAGTTAGCTGACGGGCGAAGACTGGAAGGTGTCTTTCTCAGTTGAGATTAGCCCCATAAGATGGTTCCTCCGCTTCATCAGGTCAAGAGGTGACTGAATGTGAATTAGGCTTACCCGTGATCGAATCACATTTGCTATCATCGCTTAGATTTATAGCAGTTGTAATCTATCTCGCTAAAGATTCATAAATGCAATTAATCTTCACGATCGAAATGTTGCTCCAGAAAATTCAGCGCGTAGTTTTCGCAACTCGTAATACTCAGAAGTCTCCCGAAGCTGATGGCGATCGCGCGGATGCTTAAACGGGATGGTCATAATTTCTCCAATTCGTGCGGCGGGACCATTCGTCATCAGGACGATGCGATCGCTCATAAAAATTGCTTCATCGACATCATGGGTAATCATCATCACAGCCTGACGTTGGCTTTCCCAAATTCTGAGGACTTGCTCTTGCAACATCCCTCTCGTTAGCGCATCAAGTGCCCCAAACGGCTCATCCATGAGTAGCATTTTGGGACGAGTTGCGAGGGCGCGAGCAATGCCGACGCGCTGTTTCATGCCGCCGGAAATTTCATCAGGATATTTATCCGCAGCGGGAATTAAATTCACCATGTTTAAGTGTTCATTCACAATCCGTTTCTTTTGTTGAACAGACGCATCTTTGAGGACTTCATCAACTGCAAGGCGAATATTTTCCCGCACGGTCAGCCAGGGCAACAGTGAATATTGCTGAAACACCATCATTCGATCGGCTCCGGGTTTGCGAATCTCGCGCCCTTCAATCTGTACGGTTCCACTCGTCGCTTTTTCCAGTCCTGCCACAATTTTCAGCAGGGTCGATTTGCCGCAGCCAGAGTGACCAATGACCGAGATAAATTCGTTCTCTGCGATCGCCAAATCAATGCCGTCCAAAACCACAAATTCACTGCCTTCTGGTCTTCGGTAGGCTTTTCGCAGGTTTTCAATTTTGAGAAATTCAGCGCGATCGATCGAAGATTGATCAAGGGATTGAATCGGTTTAACCATTAGGAACTCCTATTGCATCAAGATAGAATTGCATCAAGATAGAAAAATTCGGGTCGGGGCGTTGGCGCGAATCTCGAATCGATTCAGGTAGCCGATCGGATTGCTGGGGTCAAAGGCTTGGCGATCGATGAACGCTTCGGCAGGTTCAACTTTGTAATCTTCCATAGGGCATTCAATTTCCATTTCACCCGCAATCTCGCGATATAAATCAGTTTTCCAAGCTTGTCTAGCCAGTTCTTCTGCATTGTTTGGAAATTCGGAAATTTGTCCCCAACGAGCCGCCTGCGTCATCAACCAGAGGCTTTGCGACTGCCACAAAAAGGTGGAATGATTACCGGAAATTCGCCGTAAATTTTCTGGTAAGTCAAAGAAGACTGTCGTTTCTTCGGATTTAACCAGGCGCGATCGATTGTCAAATCCACCGTAATTGTAGTTGCCGACGATCGCCGCCTCAGTCAGTTTTGGTTTTGCTCCGGTGTACGATCGCGCTGAGATGATTTCCGCCACTTCCTGACGATTTTCGGGTTTGCTGCAATACTGACAGGCTTCAATCATTGCCTTGACCAGCGATCGATAGGTTTTCGGATTTTCATCAATGAAGGATTGCATGACTCCCAAGAGGCGATCGGGATGTCCGTGCCAAATTTCGTGGCCTTGAGCAAAGGTAAATCCGACATTTTCATTGCCAGAAATGGCTCGCGTATTCCAAGGTTCGGCCACCATGTAAGCCTGCATTGCGCCAATCCGAATGTTGACCAACATCTGCGGCGGCGGAATAATAATGACTCGAAATTCTTCAAACGGATTAATGCCCGCAGCAGCCGATAAATTGCGAACAAAGTACTCGTAAATGGCAGAACTGAGGACAACTGCCCAAACTCTTTGATCGGAAGGAATATTCTCAAAATAGTTGCGAAAATCGCGGCCAAACGCTTCCAAATCGCCGTTATATTCGCGCCAAGGCCGCAAGCCCGACTCCCACATGGCGCGATTCATGGTGATCGCGTTGCCGTGTCGGTGAATGGTCATTGCGGCACATAAGGGCGCATGTCTCGCACCTTCCGCACCGATGTGGGCATTCGTCACGGCTCCCGACACGACCGGAGCCGCATCAAGCCGTCTAAAGATGATGCCGTCGCGAGAATTTGCCCAACTTGCCTCGCGACTCAGCCGGACGTTGAGGCCGTATTTGCGGAAGAAGCCTTTTCCCAGGCGATCGCAAACGGCGCACAGTCGTTGACGGGAACATAGCCGATCGTCAGATTCGACTTCTCTAAGCTGGCCGGATTCACGATCGGTTCGATGTCCTGCGCGGTTTCAGACAGCGTTTTGGGGGCGCGGCTGGCATCGATCGCGCATCCAGCCAGCGACAAACCAGCGGCAGCGGTTCCGGCACGATGCAGAAATTGGCGTCGGTTGATAGACATGGCGATCGCATCTCACAATAAGGGCGAAGCATTGGCGTCTAGAGGCTGGCAAGAGTTGCAGAGATTTTGAGCGCCAATGCTTCGCCCCGACCAAAATTCAAACGGATTTCACCGGACGGCGCGTCACAAGCCGCTGAATCTGTCCGATCGCAAAATCCAGCACCAGCCCAGTCACGCCAATCACCAACACGGCCAGCATCACCGAACTGAGATTCAAGCGGCTCCATTCGTCCCAAACAAAAAAGCCAATCCCGACGCCGCCTGTGAGCATTTCAACCGCGACGATCACCAGCCACGCGATTCCCAAACTGATCCGCAGTCCGGTGAAGATGTACGGCAGGCTGGCAGGCCAAATGATCTTGGTGATTCGTCTCCAGCGCGGCATCTCCAGCACTCGCGCCACGTCGAGATAGTCTTGCGAGACGCTGGAGACGCCCAAAGCGGTGTTGATGATCGTCGGCCACAGCGACGTGATGAAGATGACGAAAATGGCGGATGGGTCGGCCAAGTTGAAGATCGAGAGGGCGATCGGCAACCAGGCCAGGGGCGAAACCGGACGGAAAATTTGAATAATCGGATTAAGGGCGAGCATCGCCTGCCGTGACATGCCGATCAAGAAGCCGAGCGGAATCGCAACGAATGCGCCCAGCCCAAAACCGATCAAAACGCGCCGCAGACTTGCCAGCAGCAGCCAGCCCAAGCCAAAATCACCGGGGCCACGTCGGTAGAACGGATGCAGAATGTAGTCAAGATTGGCCTGCAACGCTTCGATCGGCGTGGGCAAGAGTTGACTGCCAAACGTGGCAACGAACCACCAGAGCAGCAAAATTCCAGCAAGCCCCAGCAGGGGCAGCAAAATGGTGTCTCGAACCAAAACCGGACTGACTCGTTTCCAAGTCGCCTGTGCCGCTGCGATCGGGGCGATATTCAACTGAACCATACGTTTTGTGTCCCAGCTATTCAAGCGCAAATCGAACTCATACCAACCGAAGAGGCTGTCGAGTCCAGGACATTCAAAATGCTGGCTCTTACAGTCTTCTTCCAATGCCGACGAAGTTAGCTGACGGGCTAGAGTTGAAAGATACTCTCCGCTTTCGTTTCGATCTCGAAAGGGTTCGCCCCCAAAATGGTTCCTCCGCTTTAGCCTTTCAAACAAGCTAAATTAGGCTGACAATCGCTTTTTCATTCTCGATAATTTAACATTGACTTTCACGCCAAGCAACTCCACTTCTAGATAGAAATTTTTTGATTCATTCCTCCAAAAACGATCGATGCTGGGACTCTGCCTGCTCAATCGCTGCCAGAAACTCAAGGAACTGCGATCGCAAGGCTTGAATCTGCGGTGCGATCGTCTGCGGGCAGGTTTGACTGAGTTCTTCAATTTGCTGCTGAAGGATGATGATTTGCCGATTTTTCTGCACCTGTCGATCGCGCTGTTCTGAGACTTCGATCGCGTGCAAAGCCGCCCGAATCAGGCGATCGTAATGCGGCAAACTCAGATCGACAATTTGCGCCGATTCGATCGTTTTACCCAGCCTTCCTTGCTTTTGCTGCGGCGCAATCATCAGCCAAAATCCGTCACTGTTGCAAATTCGCAGTTCTTTCCCGGTCGCAGTCGCGGCGATCGTGCAGGCATAGGTGCGCTGGCTCAAGGAGAATTCGATCGAGGGGGTCGAGACGCGAGATCTCGCGTCTGTACGGGTGGGCATTTCGGAGGTGGTTGCGATCGATTGCGGATCGGTTTCTGGCGGTTCGCTGCCCCCCGATCGCGTAGCGCTGCCCGAAGGGACTCCCCGATCCCCAACATCCAACTTGGTTTCCGGCTGTTCGCTGACACCCGACACCCGACACCCGACACCCAACTCTGCTTCACGCAAGCCAACTAGCTCAAGCTCGATCGATCTTTGGCCGTTCCACTCGTTGAGGCGCAGACGGTAGGCCACATCGACGCGATCGGGCAGGGGCATGAATTCCGCCCAGCGCCATGCGATCGCTTTGATCGATGTATTTCCCTGGCGCAGCGTCACTTTCAGGTGATTGCGTCCGACCGTTTGCTGATCGCTCGACCTGGAGGTTGGGCGTCCAGAAAATCGGGTCGGGGTTGTCGATGCCGCAGGGGTGGAGGGCGTCGATTTGCTGGTGGAGGGCGATCGACAGGTCGGACAGGTTGGCTTGGGTGTCGATCGTGACGAGCGGCTTGAGGTGCTGCGGCAAAAGCTGCTGATGGGCGAACAGTTGCAGTCTGGCTCGCAGTTCGTCCAAATGTTCTGCCGGAAGCGTGAAGCCGCCCGCTGCTCGGTGTCCGCCAAATCGATCGAGAATGTCGCCGCAAAACTGAAGCGCTTCAAAGACGTTGAATTCGGGAATGCTGCGAACCGAGCCGCGTATGTGCGTCTTCGTTTCGTCTTCATAGGTGCCGATGAAGACCGGAACGCCGTAGCGCTCGACCAGCCTAGAGGCGACGATGCCGATGACGCCGTGATGCCAGTTCGGTTGCACAACGACAATGACGCGATCGCGCAGCACGTCGATTTTGCTCGATTCACACCACGCGATCGCTTCCTGCTCAATTAGTTCACACAAGCGCTGGCGGTGCTGGTTGATTTCTTCGCACTTCATCGCCAGTTCTAGCGCGTCACCGGGGCGATCGGTCGTCAGCAGTTCGATCACAATTTGCGGATCGGCAATTCGTCCGACTGCGTTGATGCGGGGGCCAAGCCGAAACCCGATCGCTTCCGGTTTCAGCGCCTTCTCGCTGCCCAGTCCCGCCACTTGAATCAAAGCTTGCACTCCGGCCAGTTTCGACTGCGGCAAAAGCTTGAGGCCACGCCGTACCCAGCGACGGTTTACTCCGGTTAACGGCGCGAGGTCTGCGATCGTTCCCAAGGTGAAAAGCTCGATCAAAGGCGCGGTCAAGTCCTGCGTTTGCTTGAGGCACTGGCGAGGCAGACGGCGAGAATGTAGGCCACGCCAACGCCAGCCACGCCGCGATAGGGCGAATCTTCGGCAATCAGCTTCGGGTTGAGAATGGCGTTCGCACGAGGCAGAGTGGGCGGGACATCGTGGTGATCGGTGACGATGACGACAAGGCCGAGTTCGCGGGCACGATCGATCGGCTCATGCGCGGCAATGCCGTTATCCACCGTCAAAATAATCTTGACGCCTTCATTGTGGAAATCCTCGACAATGCGGCGATTCAGGCCGTAGCCTTCCTGCATTCGGCTGGGAATCGCGTACTCGACGATCGCCCCCATCGCCCTGAGTGCCCGCAGCAGCAAGGCCGTACTCGTCATGCCATCCGCGTCGTAGTCGCCGCAAATCGCGATCGGTTCGTGCAGCGCGATCGCCCGCATCAGCAGTTCAAGGGCAAGCGTCAGATCGGGAAATTCGTCGATCGGAGACGGCAAAAGCTGCGATTCTGGCTCCAGAAATAGCTGGGCAGCTTCGGCAGTTTGGACACCGCGATTGATCATCACCTGTGCAAGGAGCGGCGAAAGTCCGGTCGTTTGGGCGAGCCATTCGGCCTGATCATTTTGGGCGGGCGCAATCTGCCAGCGCTGATTGGGTAGACGCCGCTTCGATCGCCCTGCGGATTTTGCGGATCGGGAAGAATCTGCCATTTGAATTAGAACACCGTGACGCGACCGTCGTTTTGAATATATACGGATCGATCGCCCGGAGACTGACCCGGATGAATTTCGATTCGCAAAGTCTGCGGCTGTGGCTGCGAGACGACTGCCCTGACTGAAAGCGTTGTGGTGTCCCAAAAGGCGACTGAGGTATTCGGCTCTGTGCCAAAGTTGCGATCGAGTTGCAGCGTTTGTCCGGGCAGCAGGGCGATCGGATTGGTGCGATTAATCTGCTCCACCTCCACTGTTCTCGGTGTCCGGTTGACCATTTCAAGCTGCACAGGCTGACCGGGAACAAACTGAACTGGACGCGCTCCGCAGTTGGACGCGCAGGTTTGCGCCAAAGTGGAAGCCGGAATCAGCAATGCCGCACTCAAGGCAGCAGACAAAACGTTCATAGCGATCGATCGAGCAAAGTACCAATGTTCTACACTATTTTGACGCCGCTGCATAGCCACAGCAACCTCGAACGGTCGCGAATCGATCGATTTTTTCAGTTTGCGCCCACTGCCTCACTTTCACTCACGGCGAAATCATTTCCCTCTTCGGAAGCATTCCTTTGGAGTTGCTGATCGATCGACTGAATCTGTAACCCATCTGACAGCAGGCAGTCTAGTCAACTGTGGGCAGAAGTTGCTTCTTTATTGAATACTTTTGTTAAATGAAAGCGTTAAATGAAAACTCTGCCCTAAGAGTCTGATAGCCGCTGAAGAAAATTTTTAGACTAGCTTTAGTTAATTTCAAAATTGCAAAAAACTTATATGACAGCAAACACTTCACCCAGCCTGAACAATCAGGAAAGCAAATCGCTTTGGACAGGAGTTCTGTTAATTGGTTTGGGCGTTGTGGCGATCGCCTTACCCATCTTTTCCACCCTTGTTGCAGAAACTTGGATTTCATTCATCTTGATTTCAGCAGGTTCAGCCAAGCTGTTCTATGCCTTTCAAACGCGCAATCAAGGCGGATTTATTTGGAAGCTGCTGCTGAGCATTCTCTATATTGGCGCGGGCATCATGCTGTTTACGCAACCGCTGCAAGGTATTTTGACCTTGACGCTGCTGTTGGGTAGCTTCTTACTCACAGAGGGGACGTTTGAGCTAATTTTGGCGTTCCGCCTGCGGCCTCAGCAAAGCTGGACTTCCGTGCTTGTGAACGGAATTATTACGCTGTTCTTGGGCGCAATCATCTGGTTCCAATGGCCGTCGAATGCGCCTTGGCTGCTAGGAACGGCGATCGGTGCGAGCATCATTTCAACCGGAGTTTCTCGCGTTCTGCTATCGCTAAATGGCAACACGACGATGGCAAGCGCGAATGCAAATCCTTCTGATCAGGTGACTTCTGCCTAAGAAGTAAAACAGTTCAATTCTGGTTGGGATGGAGAGGGCGATCGCTGCTCTCCATCCTATTTTATGGCGCAAAATCGCGTAGACAACGACAAAGGCGATCGCCCGCAAAATGATTGATCTAGCTGGCTTGAAACCTGATTACTGCAACATTTGTTTAATCAAAATTAATTTGCGCTGAGGAAAGAAATTTTGTAAGCTGACGTTGTGAGAATTAATACATCCCTCAGATTAATCTCAACAAGCAAATGAAATTCAAATATTTGATTCTTGGATTGCTGACGATCGGTTTTTCTGTTGTGATTGGGGTATCCGCTGCTTTGGCAGAACTGGCGCGAGTCAATGTGGAAGCGCTCAACGTGCGATCGGGAGCCGGACTCAACTTTGATGTCACGTTTGTTTTGCAGGAAGGCGACCTGGTTGAAATTACTAGACGCAGCGGCGACTGGGCGTTTGTGGTCGGTGAGCGCGGCGGCGAGGGCTGGGTGTATGCCCCCTTTTTGATTCCCACCAGCGGCGGCAATCCTAGCCCGCCCCCATCTTCCGGCCAAAACTTCCAAAGCAGCGGGCGCATCGAGAACGCTCGCTTTTCGGGTCGGGGTACGGGCAGCGTCCGACTCGGAACCTCCGACAACAGCCGATCGGGGACGGTTAACCTTTTTGCAGGCGATTTCAACGTCACCTATTACGGCACAATCCGCAGCAACTTTGAAGGAATCGTTCAAATTGAAGTCGATCGCTTCCAGTCTTCAGAACTCAACTTTCGCACCCTGCCCATATCGGGAATTTGTGAGGTGAACATCAGCGGTGCTGGACTGCGATCGGCTCTCTGTCAGGTGAGCGGCAGCGGCATCGATCACGGTCGCACCAGCTTCAACGCAGGCTAATCGGTTATTGAGCGCTGACTAGGGCGGGCGCGATCGATTCTTCCACCGTTTGATTGCCGTATTCTTGCAGCAAGACGATCGCTCGATCGAGAATGTCCAAGCCTTGATCGAGCGTTTCCACGACGCTCAGCTTGCCGCGCAGATCTGCCGCGCCCATAAAGCCCTTCGCATACCAGGTCATGTGCTTGCGGGCTTGCCGGATGCCGCGATCGCCTTTGTATTCCCACAGCATTTGCAGATGTTCGCGAGCGCATTCGAGGCGTTCGATCGGCGTCGGCGGCTCTCGCAGTTCTCCAGTTTTGAGAAAGTGATCGACTTCGCCAACGAGGAACGGATAGCCCAACGTGCCGCGAGAACACATCACACCATCAGCTTTGGTTTCTTCTAGGCAGCGTACAGCCGCTTCCACTGAAAAAATATCGCCATTTGCGATCACGGGAATCGACAAAACTTCCTTCACCTTGCCAATCCATTCCCAGCGGGCGGAACCGTTGTAGCCCTGAGCGCGAGTGCGTCCGTGCAGCGTCAACATTTGCGCTCCGGCTTCTTCCATCCGCTGCGCGAATTCGACGGCGTTGATTTCTTTGTCTGACCAGCCGATCCGGGTTTTCACCGTGACGGGAACCTTGACGGCGGCGACGACCGATCGCACAATGTCCGCCGCAAGTTCGGGCGATCGCAGCAGCGACGATCCGCCGCCATTTTTGGTGATCTTGTTGACCGGACAGCCCATGTTGATGTCAACGGTATCGGCTCCCTCGGCAACCGCCATCTGTGCGGCTTCTGCCAAAAAATCCGGGCGGCAATCAAATAGCTGAATGCTAATCGGACGCTCGGCGGGATCGACTTCCATGATCTTCGGCAGTTCTTTGACGTAGTGCAGTCCGGTCGCGTTCACCATTTCGGTGTACATCATCGAATCGGGCGCATACCGACGCACCAATCGCCGAAACACCAAATCCGTCACGCCCGAAAGCGGCGACTGCAACACGCGACTTTTCACCTCAAACTGGCCGATTTTCAGCGATGTTGCGAGGCGGGCTTGCAGGGCGGGAGATAAGGAGAGCATTGGAAGGAAGCGATCGAATCTCTTTCAATTCTACTTTGTTGTTTCGGTGGGGTGGCGGCGATTCGTTTTTCTGAAGGGCGATCGAACTGAGTTAGGTCAGATTTAGAAAATTATGAAGCTTTCAGCCGAATCATGTTAGGCAGCATATTGTATAGAAAGACTTGGCCTAAACACCAAAACAGAGGGCTGTATAGTATCATTTGATACGGGATCTCATGCGAAAGCTTTCTGCATAATGTACTGTTGGGCTGCTTCACTTATATGGTAGGGCAATACGGAAAGTATTGTCTGTCTAGAAATGCATTAATTGAATGAACATTTACAAACGAAAGAACTATGACATCAGTAGATCTAGAAAAACCGTTTAGAGACGTTCAAGATTCAAAAGATTTGGTTTGCAAGGTCTTTTTAGTATTCTCTCGCTTTGAATTTGCTCTCAAACGATCGGGGTACGCCAAGCAACAAGATTATTTGAAAGTTGATCGTGCCTGCTTTGTTCGCAAACATTCTAATTCTCTCTTGCCCAGTCCTTTGCCACAGGATCTACTCTATCTCAGAAACAATCCTCCGAAAAAGCAGAAGCTTGAGAACAACTGTTTAGAATGGCAAGACCATGAACCTGCACCCAACGATTTAACCCTTAAGTGGTTGCTAGATGCTGCTTACACTGTTAGAAATAATTTATTTCATGGAGGTAAGTGGACGATCTGCTATTAAGGAACCTGCAAGGGATGAAAATTGTTAAGAGCTGCCTTAGCAGTAATCAAGTTAGCAATTGAGATCGATGAAGATGTCCGTTTTCACTATACAGACTCAATTTGATGCCAGCACCCTAACAAGTCGAGATGGGTAAGCAAAGGTGCGATCGCTGCTTGCAAAATTGCGATTGAGTGCGAAATGGGGGTACGATCGAGCGATGAAGCTGAGAATCCTGCCTTCCTGACATGCCAGCAAAGTCGCCCAAATTAAGTATTTATGCTGATGATGAACTGAAGCAAGACTTGAAAACGTTGGCAGAGTATGAGCAACGTTCTGTTTCACAAATGGCGAATATTTTATTAAAAGAAGCGGTGAAAGCTCGGCTCGATCGACTCAAAAGTGAAGGTAAAATTTAGCTGTCGATCGCTCCACCAATTCGCTTCAAAATTCTTAGCACAGAGTAAAGTTCATTGTCTGGAGACATCAGCGTAAACTTTTTTGAGAAGGCATATTGTTGTGATTTGAATTTGACGAACTGATAGTCTTCACCGTTTGTAACGAGGGCAAAAGTCGATCGATTTACATCAGGATTGGCGCTTATGTAGGCCAGTGCTTGCGGCAGAGCAACGGATGAATTGAAGCTGCCTCGTTTCTCTTCAACCACCAGCACCCAGAACTGATTTTGCAGCACTAAAATATCGATGCGTCCCTCAAGGATGGCATCTTCTGCTTCGACCTGAATGCTGACAGATTCTTTAGTGCGAATCAGAAAAGGCGGATCGCAAAGTCCAGCCAAATCAAGAAGCGGTGCAACGGCAGTAACTTGAACCGTTCCTTCTGAGATTGAGCCGGATGCTTGGTAATACAAATAGCGCTGCTGGAGGCGATCGAGCGCATTTGTTTCCGCCTCGGTCAGTTCAGGTAGCGGTTCTTGCCACTCGAAGAAAAATTGTTGATCGAGCGATCGGCTGAAGCCAAATTTTGCCTCAGCTTGATTGAGCGTTTCGATCGCTTTGGTAACGGCAAAAGATCGCATCATTCCATCCGGTATTTGCTGTTTTAAGCGTAGCGGTTTGTATGAAAACTTGGGGGCTTGACAAAAAACAGGACGCAAAAAATCAAATGCGTCCTGCTTGAAATTGAATTCAGAGATTGAATTTAGCCAACCGTTGCAAGTTCGGGGCGTTTGCTGTTGCGGATGCCTTCGATCGCAGTGGCATAATCGGGTGCTTTGAACACGGCTGATCCGGCCACGATCGCATTGGCTCCGGCTTCCAAAACTTGCCAGGTGTTGTTCCCTTTCAAGCCGCCATCGACTTCGATCCAGGGGTCGAGGCCGCGATCGTCGCACATCTGGCGGAGCTTGCGGATTTTCGGCAGAACGCCAGGAATAAAGCTTTGTCCGCCAAATCCGGGGTTGACGCTCATGATCAAAACGAGGTCGCACTCTTCGAGGACATATTCGATCAGGCTGAGGGGCGAACCGGGATTCAGCACGACTCCGGCTTTTTTGCCCAGTTCGCGAATGTGGCCGAGCGTCCGGTGCAGGTGTCCCGTCGCGTTGGTTTCGGCGTGAACATAGATGTGGTCGGCTCCGGCTTTGGCGAAGTCTTCGACGTATCTTTCCGGCTCCACGATCATCAAATGCACGTCGAGCGGCTTTTGCGTCACGGGGCGAATCGCTTCAACAATCAAGGGGCCGATCGTAATGTTGGGAACGAAGCGGCCATCCATCACATCCACATGAATCCAGTCGGCTCCGGCGCGATCGACCGCCTGAATTTCTTCACCCAAACGGCTAAAATCAGCAGACAAAATCGAAGGTGCGATCACGATCGGCTTGGTGGATGTCGATTGGCTCATGGCTTCAGGTTCTCTTCACAATTTGGCGTCTCGTAATCAGTGTAACAAAAGCCGCCCATTCGCTTTCGTAAATTCTTCAATCAGAGGCGATCGCGATCGATTCCGAACTGCTCCGAATGCAACAGGCTGAATCCTAAAATCAAACGGAGGTGCGCTCTTCCCGATCGGGAAGCATGTTAGGGTGATCGCAGTTCGCCTTCCGCATCATGACGCAGACTGCTCCAGAACGCGATCGCAATTCCGCCAATGGATCGCTACAACCAGGAATTGATC
>JAAUTJ010000648.1 GCA_012031475.1 Leptolyngbyaceae cyanobacterium SM1_3_5
CAATTATAGTTCGCTGCTGCTTCATCGCTGGGAAGCGGACTGATTTTTCCCTGGTGCACCAGAGATTGATGAATCAAGGCAGCAACTTCTCCACGAGTTGCTGGTCGAGTCGGATTCAAAATGCGGCGATCGGGATAGTTCACCACAATTCCGGCAGCAGTTGTTTCAGCGACATCATCGACTGCATATTGGGGAATTCGATCGGCATCTTGATAGTAATCGCTCACCGCCAGAGAAGCTGGACGCTGTGCCGCCGCAGGATTGGCAGCAGGTGACGCTGTATTGCTGGCAGGAGGATTCGCCGCAGTCGCTCTGGCCGGAGCGGTCATCAACGGCTGCATCAAGGATGTCATGGCAAGCGGAAATAGAAGCTGTCTTCTGGCTCGCTGACGAGGCGCAGACTGTTGGGGCGCGGGCGATCGAGACGGGGCGATCGCGGCCTGCTGGGGGGTAGTGGTGGCGGCAGCGGCAGCAACAGGTTTATCATCTGCCGCTGTGGTTGGAGGCAAGTTCAAATTTTGAGCCAGTGAAACTAGGACTTCCACTTTTGTAATCGGTTGATTGGGGCGAAATTCACCACCCGGATAGCCTTTCATAAAGCCCATCTCATACGCTTCTTCAATGGCCGAGGATGCCCAATATCCCTGGGGAACATCTTTGTAAACGCTACCGCTGGCAATTTGGCGTTCAGGATCTTGAGGGAAAGCTTGCCGAATAATCGCAGCATATTCATCGCGATCGACGGGCTGTTCTGGGCGATAGGTGTTGTCAGGATAGCCTGTGACAATATCGCGCTCTGCTAAGTTTTGAATAAAAGGCTGTGCCCAGTAGTTTTGGGTATCGGGGAAGCTGGTATTCGTCGGCGTTGTCGCGAATGCGGGAGCCGAAATAGGCACAATGTAAGGGGCGATCGCGCCTGCTGCTAATCCTAATGTCAGCATTGTTACACCAAATGCTGAAGCGTATCGAGAAAGAATCATTCGCTGTTTTCTCCAAAGTTCTGTCTCTATCTGAAGGCAAGCTTACCAATTGAAAAGATTCTCTTTATGCTCCAATTTGGAGGAAATAAACACACTAAAAATTGACAGCATTTAGTATTTCTTAGGCAAATCATCTGGCATTTGATAGATATTTCATCATTTATCTTGCGATCGATGATGTTTAACCTCAGTTAATTAGCTGCTAATCATGCATTTTCCTTAAATTTGAATCAAAGAGTTGTTGAATCAGCTCAGCAGGTATTTAGATCGATGAACGGTTTTTCAAGAATTCACTTCAAGTTACTCGAACAAGCATCAGCATTCAATAAGTTGCAGATTGCTTTAGGCGCTGTTGTAATCCTTTCAATGCGCTCTATTCCTGGAAAGAGCGTCAATTCTGCGCTGGAGCGATCGATTTGCTCCTTCGATCGGCTGGAGGCGATTTTGCTGCTGGCTCATTGATCTTGTACTGGCTTCCTGGTTTCATCTATAGATGAAGCTCCTTCTGTTCGGATTTCCTGCACCTGACCCACGATAAAAACGAGCGTAAACGGCTGTTTCATCTCACGCTCAACAAAGGTTTGCAGTAGGGCTACTTGCTTGGGCGTGATCGGTTCTTGAGCACTCACATTCAAATACACTTCTGGCGGCTCCATCAACCAGTTGATTTGAATCTTTGAGAGTTCCAAGCGTTGAAAGGTGACGGTGCGATTTAACAGTGCTTGCTTCAGGCTGGTTTCTAGTTGTGCCTGTCGCACCAGCCGAAAAAAGCCAATGCCCAGCGGGACAATTAGCATCGCGGTGAGCGCCAAAGTCCAAAGAAACGCTTTGTGGGCGCGCCGCAATGAGGCATAGCCCGCCAGCAGAAATGTCATCATGCAGGCAAGCGTAATGCCCAACAGGTTCGTCAAGTAGAGCAGCGTTGCTCCCCAACTAAGCGACCAGTCTGCTTGCGACAGCCCTAAGCCCACAACGCAGATCGGTGGCATGAGTGCAACGGCGATCGCGGTTCCTGCCAGACTCCCCGAAATTTTCGGCTGTATTTTGGCATAGCCGCTAATGCCGCCCGCCACGATCGCAATGCCCAAATCGAGCAGAGTGGGTTCTGAGCGAGCCAGCACTTCACTTCCGTAGCTGGGCAGCCCGACCAGTTTACCCAAACTAAAGGCGATCGCGACGGCTAACAAAGTACCAATGCTAATGGCAACAATGCCTTTGCGAAACAGCGGCAGATCTCCTTGTAAAGCACCAAAGGCTAATCCGCGAATCGGCAGCATCAGCGGGGCAATAATCATCGCGCCAATGATCACGGCAGCACTGTTTGCCAGCAAGCCAAAGGTGGCGATCGCACAGGAACCGATGACTAATACGAGATAAGACGGGTCAGGCGTGGCTTCTACCAGCAAGTCTGCCTGAAGCTGCTGTAACTGAGCAAGAGCCGCTCCTCTGCGCCGAAAGGATTCAAATCGTTTACGCATGGAATTCACCACGCTTTCCTCCTTAACCTCAAGCTTCCCGTTTGTCCTCAACATCCTACTCACGATTTTGTCGGCTAAGCAGCTACTCTCAATTAAAAACCAAATCTAAAAACCCAAAAAGTGCGAGCGCAGCGGGCGCTTTTGGGTCTCATGGTTTTATATTTAATTGTGTCCACTTACTTATCTAGAAATAGACTAAGAGTGAACGCAATTTTTCTCTAAATTTATGGCTGTTGAATCCTCATTGAGCGAAGTCGCGATTGAAGCGAATCTCAAGCAGTTTCTGCTAGTACTGTCGGTTTCGCTCAGCGTGGCGACTCTGCCCCAAGTTTTTAGCTGGTTTCGCCACATTCCCTACACGTTGCTGTTAGTCATTGTCGGACTGGACTTAGCGTTAGTCGATGTCCGCCTGGTCAACCTTTCGCCAGGTCTGATTTTATCTATTTTTCTGCCGCCGCTGCTGTTTGAAGCTGCCTGGAATTTGCAGTGGACAAAATTAAAACGCGACCTGCTTCCCATTTGCCTGTTTGCGATCGGAGGGGTGCTGATTTCGATCGCAGGAGTCGCATTTGGGCTTTATGAACTGGCAGGACTATCGCTAACAACGGCGCTTATGGAAGGGGAAAGTCTATTGGGAGCATGTCACTTTTCCCATAAGCAATCATGCTCAGTGACTGGGCAATGGTGAACCAATTAACCCATTAAGATAAGCACAGCGATGAGCTAACACTTGCGGGACATTTTCACGCTTCCATTGTGC
>JAAUTJ010000649.1 GCA_012031475.1 Leptolyngbyaceae cyanobacterium SM1_3_5
GCTCTCGGTCGCAAATTTGCTGGGTGAAACAATTTGGCGCATCCACGAAGATAGCTCAGTCAGCAGCATGTTCCGATAACGCTAGTGACCCACCTCCAACCGCGACAGCATCCCTCAGAAAGACGGTGAACAGGCTGGCTCGAAAGTCCCTACTCGTGGGGGACTTGGGGGTCTTTGCCCTCGATCGCCACTGCTTCAACCCTCGGTGCATCCCAATCGATATCCGGCATGGATTCAAACGCCTGCCTGAGCGAAATTTCCCAGTGCTGCCGAATCTTCATCAGATAGGGATCGCCCATCCGAAGCCGCAACTGATGGCGGATCACAAAGCTATCAGCCTTGTAGGACACCAGATGAATCGGAGGACCAACGGAGATGTTGGACTTCATGGTGGAATCGATCGACATCAAAGCACACTTGGCCGCAGCGCCCAGCGCCGTATCTGGGCGAATGGTGCGATCGAGAATCGGCTTGCCGTATTTGGTTTCGCCAATTTGCAGGAACGGTGTTTCCGGCGTGGCCTGAATAAAGTTACCTTGACTGTAAATCAAATACAGTTGCGGCGGTTCGCCTTGAATTTGGCCGCCCAACAGCAAGCTGCACTTAAGTCGATGCGATCGCGCTCCAGCCACGCTCGGTCTTGCTCTTGCACCTGCCGAATTTTGCTGCCGATGTAGCGGGCAACTTCATTGAGTGAGGGCAGGCGGTGCAGATTCTCCTCAGCCGTGTGCAGGTCGCGATCGAGGATGTTGAGAACCGCCTGCGTAATTGACAAATTTCCCGCCGTGCAGAGCAGCAGGACGCGATCGCCCGGACGGGAAAAATCAAACAGCTTTTGATAGGTGGAGATGTTGTCTACGCCCGCATTCGTGCGCGAGTCGGCGGCCATCACTAAGCCGTCGCGGGTGATGATGCCGAGGCAGTAGGTCATGTTGAGCGTACAAAAACACCTCTCAAATCTTAGAGGATGCAGTGCCGCCTTTTATCGGCTCGATCGCATTGGCTGGATTGAACTCCCCAGGCAAGATTCGAACTTGCGACCAATCGGTTAACAGCCGACCGCTCTACCACTGAGCTACTGAGGAACGCGAATCTAATAATAACCAGAATGAACTGGATTTGGCAAGGGGTTTCGATCGATTTTTCCAAAACTTTTTTGAAAACGCCCTGAACCTACCGCGATTCGTCGCTGCGGATGCCAAAACGCATCTGAGCAAGACGCTGCTGGGCGATTGGATCGATCGCATTTGCCAAAAATCGAGACTGCGATTTGCGCTTTTGCTTTTGCTTGCTGCGGACGCGCTGAACGGATGTTTCCACCTCTAGCCGCAGCTGCTGAGCCGAAATCCACTCGGCTCCATAGCCGACGACTGTAAGCTGCTGGGCGCGATCGGAGGTGGCAACGATCAAGCGCTGCTCAAACTTGCGTAAATCCTGCCGAAACAGAGCGCACGATCGCTCAATGTACGTGTCGGCAGTTTGGCGATAGTCGGTGTAGCAGACGGAAAGATTTTGCGTGATGACTTCGCGAGATCCGGGATTGCCCTGAAACTGCGCGTCAAACACAATGCGCGTGTCGTAGGCGTGAAACGCGCTGTAGCCCACCAAAGCTTCGATCAAATCGCGCCGCGCCGCCTCCAAGCCTTCTGTGTCGCGCGATCGCTGCAAGTCCGGCCACGCGCCGATTACGTTATAGCCGTCAACGAGAAACAGAGCTTGCGGGTTGGCAGATGGCATGGCTTCAAGGTGGCATCAGAAATTTGCATCAATACTGCTTCTATGATGCCAACAAATCTTGAATTTTTGTAAAATATTGCGGATTTACCCGGCTTTGTCTTGCTGCATCAGTCGCCGCTTGAGGCGATCGGGATCGCCGCGATCGACCACCTGCCCTTGCTCTAGCAAAAACGCGCCGTCACAAAAATCAAGCTCGTTCAAGCGGTGCGTCACCCACAAAGCCGTCAGACCGCGACTTTTCACCAAGCGCTGCACCTGCGTCACCAGTTCGCGCTGGCTATCGGGATCAAGCAGCGCGGTCGGCTCATCCAGCAGCAGCACCTCACAGTGACGAGCGATCGCTCCGGCGATCGCGATCCGCTGCTTTTGGCCGCCGCTGAGGGCGTAGATCGGACGCCGCTGCAAGTGCGACAGGTTGACGGCTGCAAGCGCTTCATGGACGCGCGATCGCACCTCGCCAAACGGCAAATTTCCTCCACCAGCCCAAACGCCACATCTGCGCCCACTGTGGGCATGACAAGCTGGTGATCCGGATTTTGGAAGACAAAGCCGACCGGAGGCAACACGCCAATTCGTCCAGACTGCGGCTGCAAAATGCCCGTGAGCAGCCGCAGCAGCGTGGATTTGCCGCTGCCGTTGCTGCCCAACAGCATCCAAAATTCGCCGCGTGGAACGGTCAGCGAGCAAGATTGCAGCACGATCGAACCGTTTGCCCACTGAAAATTTAAGTTCTCGACGGCGATCGCATTCGTCATGCGGCTACTCGGCGCTTGAGATCGCAAAAAATCCGGGTGCTTTGCCCGAAGCCGCTCCGGTCGATGACTTTTCGGACATTTGCACGGCAGAAATTTCGCTGACCAGAACGCCGATCGTTTTTTCCGGCTGCTGTTCGCAGGTAATTTCGAGCAGGGTGGGATTGCCGTTGCGAAGTGCGTCTAGAATTTGCTGATAAACGGCTTTGGCGTCTTCAAGCGTTTTGCGCTGAACCGAAAGCATCGAGGGCGTATTTTTGAGCGCCAAATCAATAATGAACATAAAACTTATCCCAGCCGAATTTCACTCTTCTAGTATCTCAGATGTCAGCCGAAGCGTGAGATCGCCCAGTCGTGCGATCGAATTTAAGATTTCCTTTAGTTTGTAGGAGTGGAAAAATCAGAAAAGGTCTGACTATAATGAGACCAAGTAAAGAAACGTAAACTTCGCTTGCGATCGCCCTTTTATTTTTTCAACAGGCGATCGTGCGGCGGCGTCCTTATCTCATCCCTACCTCTCTATTTTGGAGAATCAAAATGACATTGCAATGGGACGCGCGAGTGCGGGTCGGGGGCTGTTTGATGCCCTCGATGACTGGCTCAAGCGCGACAGATTTGTCTTCATCGGCTGGAGCGGCCTTTTGCTGTTCCCTGTGCTTACATGGCCGTCGGTGGCTGGCTCACTGGCACCACGTTCGTCACCTCCTGGTACACGCACGG
>JAAUTJ010000650.1 GCA_012031475.1 Leptolyngbyaceae cyanobacterium SM1_3_5
CTCAATTGAGCGTTGGGGAATTTTTTGCCTGCACTGAGCAGGCTGGCCGATTGGCGATCGCAGCAAGCTTGCTGCCGCCATTGTGAGCGTATCGGGATCGATCGGCTTGGCGAGATGCTGCTGAAAGCCCACCTGCTGAGCGCGTTGCTGATCGAACTGCGAGGCGTAGGCAGTCAGGGCGATCGCCGGAATCATGGAGCGATCTTGATCGCGAATCTGCTGCATCAACTGGTAGCCGTCCATTTCGGGCATTCCAATATCGCTGACGATCAGGTTAAATGGGTGCTGAGCGATCGCACTCAGGGCATCACTTGCCCCCGAAACTGGGCGACGATCGCGCCCGCCTGTTCCAGCACAAACGCCACCAGTTCGCGAGTATCCGTTTCGTCATCCACCACCAAAATTTGCGCCCCAGCGAGCGGTTGAGCATTGAGGCTGCTGGTTGCAGGAGAGTCCCGATTCATCTGCTGATTCTCGATCGCCAGTGGCAACTGCACGGTAAAAATTGCGCCCGATCGATCGCTGCGGTTTGCCGCCGCCACCGTGCCGCCATGCAGTTCGACGATATGCCGCACGATCGCCAGTCCCAGTCCCAAGCCGCCGTGCGGTCGTGTCGTCGAACTGTCGGCTTGGCGGAAGCGATCGAACATATACGGCAGAAAGTTTGAGTCGATGCCGATGCCCGTATCCATGACGGTGAGTTGGGCTTGGGGAGTCGCGACATCTTGGCAATTTGCGATCGCTCCAGCCAAATTTCGACTTGTCCACCCGCAGACGTAAACTTCACGGCATTGGACAGTAAATTCCAGGCGACTTGCTGAAGGCGTTTGCCGTCGCCGCTGACCAAAACAGGCACAGCAGGCGGCGTGAACTGAAGAGCAATGTGTTTGGCATCGGCGGCAAGCTGCACAGTTTCGATCGCCACCTCCACAATTTCGGCCAGATCGATCGCATCGACATCCAAATTCAGCTTGCCTTGCAAAATGCTAGAAACATCGAGCAGATCTTCAATCAGTTGCGTTTGCAATCGGGCATTGCGTTCGATCGTGTCGAGTCCGCGTCGCAGCGTGGTGGAATCGATCGACTGCCGCTTGAGCAGTTGTGACCAGCCTAAGATCGGGTTGAGCGGCGTTCGCAGTTCGTGTGAGAGGACGGCGAGAAATTCGTCTTTCATGCGGTTAGCACGGGCGAGTTCGTCGGCTTGCGATCGCAACTGCTGCTCCAGGGCTTTGCGATCGCTCAAGTCCAAAATGAACGCCACCGAGTCTTGCCGCTGTTCGCCAGTGAGCGAATAGCCAACCAGAATCGGAACGCGAGTGCCGTCTTTGTGGATGTATTCTTTTTCGTAGGGTGTACAGGCTCCGCGCTCTTGCGCTTCGGCAATCCGTTCGGCATCAAGCGGCAGATATTCGGGCGGCGTGATGTCGAGCCAGCGCAGTCTGCCCGCTTCCAGGTCTGCCCGCGAATAGCCGACAATCCGCAGCAGTTCGTCGTTGGCATCCAAAATATTGCCTTCGACATCGCCAAACAAAATGCCGATCACGCTGGCATCGACAAAGCCGCGCAGCCTCGATTCGCTGTCTCGCAAGGCGGCTTCGGTCAAACGGCGATCGCTCACGTCCACATTCACGCCCACCAAGCAGTTCGGCCTGCCCGCCTCGTCGCGCAGAATCACGCCGCGCCCGAACAGCCAAACGGTTTTGCCATTTTCGATCGCTCGATATTCCTCGCTGTAGTCCACTCCAGTCACGGCACTCGTCTCAAAAGCGGCTTGGATGCGAGCGCGATCGTCGGGATGCAGTGTCGCGTAGAAGTCTTCGATCGCCCCAAAGAAGCCGTCCTGAATTGCTCCAGGCATGAGGCGATAGACGCGATTAGTTGCAATTTCCCAAATCCAGCCGCGAATCCCGGTTGTGCTGAGAACGAGGCGGAGGCGTTCTTCGTTTTGGCGCAATTGCTGTTCGATCGCTTTGCGCTTGGAAATGTTGATGATCACGCCGCACAGTCGTCGTGTTCCGTCTGAGCCAATGCTGGTCTGACCGCGATCGCTGATCCAACGCATCACGCCATCGGGACCGATCAGCGAAATTCGCTGCGATGTTCGCTGCCTGCTGCAAATGCCGCTTGTGCCTCGGATAAAAGGCGATCGCGATCGTCTGGATGCACCAGATCGAAAAATTCAGCGCGAGTTGTAATCGTCGTTCCCGCAGGCAAGCCGAGGACGCGATCGGCGTTGGCGGATTGAATGACCCGATCGGTCGCCACGTGCCACTCATACGCCACCATGCCTGCCGCATCCAGCGCAAACTGCAACCGCGCCTCGTTGTCTTGCAGCGTTTGCCGCGAGGCTTGCCGCACCTGCGCCAGTTCCAGATTCGATCGCACTCGCGCCAGCAGTTCCCTCGCCGCAAACGGCTTCACCAAGTAGTCGTCCGCACCCGCTTCGAGTCCTTCGACTTTGGCTCCTTCTCCTGCTCGTGCTGAAAGCAAGATAATCGGAATTTCTTGCGTCTCAGGACGCGATCGCAACGCCTGAAGCAAGCCAAATCCATCCAGGCGCGGCATCATCACATCAGTCAGAACGAGATCGGGGATGCGGCGATCGATCGCCTGCAATGCCGCTTCTCCGTCCGCCACCGCCTCAACTTCGTAAAACTCACTGAGCAACCGCTGCACATAATCGCGCATGTCGGCATTGTCGTCTGCGAGGAGAATTCGGGGGGTTGGGTGTCGGGTGTCGAGTGCCGGGTGTTGGCTGTTGTCGCTGACACCTGATCCTTGATCCACGACCCCCTCTTCTGGTAGCCAGCGTAATGCTTCTTCAACAAACGGCGCGGCTCCGATCGAACTTCCAAGCAGCGATCGATCGGCCTGAATGCGATCGATCGGCAGGTGAGCAGACCCAAGCGGAATCGAGACGGTGAAGGTCGTACCCACGTCAAGCTGACTGCTGACGGCAATCGAGCCGCTGTGTAGCTGCACGAGTTCTTGCACCAAAGCGAGGCCAATGCCCGACCCTTCATGGGTGCGCGATCGAGTGCCGCTGACGCGATGGAAGCGATCGAACAGGTGCGGCAGCTGCTTGACTGACAAAACTAGGAAGCTGGAAGGTCGCTCAGGACAATGAATTCACGCTTTAACGACTGCTGATGTTGTTTGCTTGATGCCATTGATGGTTGTGGATCAGCAGTGCTCGCTAGCAGC
>JAAUTJ010000651.1 GCA_012031475.1 Leptolyngbyaceae cyanobacterium SM1_3_5
GCCTTAGCGATGTTCCGGCTGCGGGAGATGACTTTGAGGTGTACACCGATGAGCGCGAAGCCCGATCGATCGCATCAAGCCGCACTGACCAGCAGCGCCAGTCGCGCCTCCAGCAGGCAATGGCTTCGCGTCGCGTCAGCTTGAACACGCTGTCGGCACAAGCCAAAGAAGGTGAACTGAAGGAACTCAACTTGATTCTCAAGTCAGACGTTCAAGGGTCGCTCGAAGCGATTCTCAATGCGCTTCAGCAATTGCCGCAGCGCGAAGTGCAAATTCGCGTCCTGCTGTCTGCTCCCGGTGAAATCACCGAGACGGACGTGGATCTCGCCGCTGCATCCGATGCGGTGATCGTCGGCTTCAACACCACCCTGGCAAGCGGCGCAAGACAAGCCGCCGACCAAGCGGGCGTGGACGTGCGCGACTACAACATCATCTACAAGCTGCTTGAAGATATTCAAGGCGCAATGGAAGGCTTGCTGGAGCCGGAGATGGTGGAAGAGCCGCTCGGTCAGCTTGAAGTGCGAGCCGTGTTCACGATCGGTCGCGGAGCCGTTGCCGGATGCTATGTGCAGTCGGGCAAGGCCATCCGCAACTGTCGAGTGCGCATCCGGCGGGGCGGCAATGTCGTTCACGAAGGCAACTTGGACTCGCTCAAGCGGGTCAAGGATGACGTGCGTGAAATTAATGCCGGATATGAATGCGGCATCGGACTGGACAACTTCAACGCCTGGGAAATGGGTGACATCATCGAAACCTTCCGTTTGGTCTCGAAGCGTCGGACATTGACGGCGTAGGATCGACGGCGTGAGATTGAGGGCGAAAGTGCGATCGCCCATTCGATCGACACAAAGGCAGGAGGTTCGCCTCCTGCTTTTTTAGCGAATATCAGGTTGCACCCGATACCCCCCAACCCCCAGAACGATCTCACAAACTTCATCTTTGTTTAGGATGGGAAAGGAGTTGCAGCACAATTGGGCATGAGCAGTTTGAATCATTTGCATCCGCAGCGGTCTTACAAAATTGCGGTTCTTGGCGATATTCACGACGCTTGGGATGAAGAAGATCACATTGCCCTCCAGCAGCTTGACGTTGATTTAGCGTTGTTTGTGGGTGATTTTGGCAACGAATCCGTTGAGGTAGTGCGATCGATCGCCAGCCTGCCGATTCCCAAAGCCGCAATTTTTGGCAATCACGATGCTTGGTACACCGCAACCGACTGGGGACGCAGCAAATGTCCTTACGATCGCCGTCAAGAAGATTGGGTACAGCAGCAGATTGATTTACTTGGCCTCGCGCATGTCGGCTATGGCAAGCTGGATTTGCCGCAGTTCAATCTCAGCGTGGTGGGTGCAAGGCCGTTTAGCTGGGGCGGTTCGACGTGGAAAAATGAGCGCTTTTATCAAGAGCGATTTGGCGTTCACAGCTTTGAGGAATCGATCGATCGAATCATCAGCGCTGTGCAGAAGACCGCTCACGACACGCTGATCTTCATTGGACACTGTGGCCCGACTGGGCTGGGAGATCGCCCGGAAGATCCGTGCGGTCGCGACTGGAAACCGCTCGGTGGTGATCATGGCGATCCGGATTTTGCGGCTGCGATCGAACAGTCGCGCACACTGGGCAAACAATTCCGCTGGTTACGTTCGGCCACATGCACCACAGTTTGCGCCACACGCAAACCGAGCAGCGCAGAATGCTCGATGTGCAGCAGGAAACCGTTTACCTGAATGCCGCCAGCGTCCCGCGCATCCGAACGACACCCGAAGGCGATCGCATCCGTAATTTCTCGATCGTGACGCTCAGTGAGGGCGCGGTGACAGAGGCGGCGCTGGTCTGGGTCGATCAAACGTTTGCGGTGCGATCGCAGCAGGTACTCTATCAGCAGTCCACTCCGGTCGCGTCGATCGGTCGTAATTCATTCGCAACCGTCCCGATTCATCTGACCATCGGGCATTTTGGTATCGCACCAGATGACATTGCTGAGGCGAGCATCCTCCAGACTCGCGCGGCGGAGATTTGCCTGCGTTAAGTTCGCACCTTGCAATCGAGCATCATCCACTCTAGCGGCTTGCAAATTAGCTCGCGTAAGGTTCGATCGCTGCAAATTGCTTCGCCGTAAATCGGCTGCTTTCAAAATCGTGGCGCGTAGATCGGCTCCCTGCAAATTTGCTTCTTCCAGTGATGCACCTTCAAGAAAAGCACCCCGCAAAATCGCCTGTTTCAAAACTGCTTGGTCAAGGGTCGATCGGGTCATTCGCGCTTGTTCAAGTTCTGCTTTTTCTAATCGTGCCCCAGTCAAATTTGCTCCTTCCAGCGATGCGCCTTCGAGGTTTGCACCATTCAAAATTGCCAGACTGAGATTTGCTCCCCGCAGATTTGCCCCCGCAAACTTGCCCCGGTTAAATCCGCCCCTTCCAAATTGGCAGCCTGCAAATTCGATCGCATTAAATTCGCTTCTGTCAGCTTCGCACCCTGCAAATTTGCTTCTCTTAAGATGGCCGTTTGCAGCAGGGCAGACTGTAAATTAGCGGCCTGTAAATCAGCTTGTATCAGTTGTGCAGCTTGTAGATTCACGCCTGTAAGCTGCAAATTGGCAAGACTGGCACGATCGAGTTTTGCTTCGCTGAAGTCTGCATTTTCGAGCGGAGTTCCAGCCGTTAAATTGAGCAGGTTAGATTCAGCTAAAAACTTCAGTATGAGTCCACGCCGATCGCCATTTAGCTGCGGCAAAACAGTTAACGTCAGCGATCGCGCAACACCCTTAGCAGCAGGCGAATTGGACTGCAAAACGAGCGTTGAAACCTGATTGAAATAATCAGATAAAACCTGCTGCTGCACCGGATGATTGACGGCAAAAGGCCAGCGCGTGGCGATCGCAAATGCAGCAATCACCGCAAATACGGGAATCAACAGCCAAGCCAATAAACGCTTCATATTAGAGGGCAGCAAAAGTAGTGTGGATGCGATCGCTCAAAATCGGGTAAAGCTCAAACAGAATCATTCCTAAAATCAGAAAGTTGAAGCTGTGAAACCCGTTGATTTTAAACTGTTGAATCGCGATCGTGGGCTGATGGCTTGAAAGCTGCTGCTGAACGATTACCAGCGTTAGCATTAACGGCAAAAACTGTGCCAAGACAAATCGATTGCCGCTGGCGATCGGCGCATACCAAGCGTACAGCAGCAGATAGGCCAAAAAATAAG
>JAAUTJ010000652.1 GCA_012031475.1 Leptolyngbyaceae cyanobacterium SM1_3_5
TCTTCCTCTCCAGTCTGCCTGACCCTCAACCTGCCATTGCTTCCAAGCGACAACACAATGATTCATTTCAGCGTGAATTCACTGTCCTCAGCCGCTTTCCAGCTTCTTAGTTTTGTCAGTCAAGCAGCCCGTAAGACTGAATGGTTTCTTCAAACTTGAAATTGGGAAATAATTCGGGTCTCGAAATGTTGTAATCTGGGTCGAAAATATTTAAAGGAGGAATCTCTGCTCTGCTAATACTGTTTTCAAAATTTTGCACATAGCGATTAACATCAAAACCCACTAGAACTTGATGTGAAATCGATCCAGTATTAAAATTTCCAAGTAGTTCAATCAGTCCAAAATAATTACTAAATGTATAGTCAGTATCTTCAAGCAAAGGGACTGTTAGGAAGCGATCGTCCTCCAATCCGCTAACATAAGCGCGATCGTCATCAAAATCACTCAAGGCGACGGCAAAATTATTACGAATCTACCAATCATCGCTAAACTCATGATTTAGAGCATAGCCAAATCTGTGAGTAGTGCCATCAAGCGAGGCAAAATTGGGGTAGCTAGGGTAGAGATTTCGTGGCATGAAGCTATCATCACTGAAGAGAGGAGCCGTGTTGTTAAATGATGGATTTCCAGTGAAATCAGCGTACTCATAATATAAATTTACGCTTGTTCGATCTCCCAAGTTCAAGGTAATGGAAGGAGCAATCGTAACGAAGCTCGTCTCAACAAAGTCTTGATAACTCTCTGCACCTTGATAGGCGGCAATAAAGCGGTAAAGCAGTGTATCATCGTCCGTCAGAGGTCCTGACAAGTCAATACTGGCTGATAGAAGCTATAGTTGCCTGCCTCGAGTCTTAAATTGTAATAGAGTTCACTCAACGGTTGTCGAGTAATTACATTGATAACTCCACCAGGCTCTACAGCGCCAAACAAAACTGAAGCAGTCTCTCTCAAAACCTCCACCTGCTCAACTGTTTCAATTGGTCTAACGCCAGAGGCACCATCATCGCGAGTACCATTTCGCAGATTTCCGCCCGCGTCTGCAAACCCCTGGTCAAATCCTCTAATGATTCTACTGCTTACTCCAGGCGCACCATAGAGAATAAACCCTCAACGACACCAGGAACCGTTTCTACTGCCTCAGTCACCGTTCTGACGTTGCGATCGTCCAGCACTTCCCTTGGCACAACGGTAATCGACTGCGGAATATCACGCAATGGCGTGTCGGTTCGCGTTGCCCTTGTTGCATTCGACGGGTTGTAGCCCTCATATTCATCGTCCGTGACGACAATCTCGATCGCCTCCTCATCCTCAGCCGCGATCGCCGCACTGGGAATATCCGCAATCAGCGCATTGCCGATCGTACTGGTCGCAGGCACTTCGATCGATCCGCTCTCGGTAGACAGCACGATCGCCAGTCCCGTTTCGGTCGCCTCCACCCGCACGGTGATTTGCACCACTGCGGCTTGAGCAACTTGCGTCATCCACTCCTCGATCGAAGTTGCAGGCTGGTCAAGCTCGCTCAGAGTGGGCACTTCACTGGCAGGAATCGCCGCAGGTTCCTCCTGTGCCTCCACAGGCAGCGCCATCACCAAAAAGCCCAACACGCCCAGCAGCCCAATCGATCGCAGCATCACCCTCACACCTCACTCTATTGCAAACAATTTCTGTTTAGTGGAATAGAGTTATTGCAAAGAGTCTGGCGCGATCGCGTCTATTCAAAATCCGCCAATTTCCCAGCCAAACACTGACTTGGCGTAATTCCAAACCGCTGCTTAAACGCAGTGGCAAAATGTCTTAAATGAGCGCAACCCACTCGATTCGCAACTTTGGCAACCGTGCAGTTTCCCTGCCGCAAAAGCTGCTCAGCAAGATCCATGCGGCGATCGCTCAAATAGCTCACCATGTCTTTTCAAATAACAGTTTGAAGCCGCGCTGAAGGCTCCGCTTACTCAGCCCCACCTGTCGCACCAACTCCGACAAACTCGGCGGATTTTCAAGCTGATTCGTCAGAATTTCCCTTGCATAGTGCAGCCGCGCAACGGTCTCCGACTTCAGCTTCACTGAGGGCAATTCTCGCCCCACATCCGACAAAACGGCGTCAAACTGCAACGTCAAAAGCTCAAACACTTTCGCCTGAAGATACATCCGCTTCAGCGCACCCCGAAACGGCGCATCAAACAGTTGCTCAGCCACAGCGCGAATTGCGGGCGTCACCTTCGGAAAGAAAGAAGCCTTCCACTCGTTCGATCGAATCAGCAGGTTGCGACTCAACTCATCTTCTGCGTCCCCAAAAACGCTCGTAGCTGCTGCGGGTCGATCGCTGGATAAATGCTGGTGACAATTCCACCCGCCAAAGCGAACGAACTATCTGCCGAGGAGAAGGGCGGCGATCGCATCCATCGCCATTGCAACGGCATAAAACAGCGGAATCGTCGTCGCGGCAATCAGATTCGTGTTTTGCCAGTGAAAAGCAATCAGCGGAAAATCGGCAAACCCAAAGCCGACCAGCATCACGCCCGCCCAATAGATCCAGAAGTGGCGCGGCAGCGTCGTCGTTCGATCGGCTTCAAACTCCTGCGGATTGGGATAGCGTCGCTGAATGACCAGCAACACGCCTAGCTCTACCAAAGCTGGAATGACCAAAATGGCAAAGCTGCGCTGATAGTTTTGCTGCCAAGCCAGCATTCCGGCAACAGCAAGCGGACCTGCTACTGCGCCAATTTGGTCGAGCGCTTCGTGCAGCCCAAATCCAAAACCGCCGCCCACTTGTGAAGCAGCATGAGAAAGCAGCACATCTCTGGGAGGGGATCGCACTGCCCGCCCTGCACGTTCGGCAATCAGCAAAACCGCTGCGGATTCCCAGTGATTCGTGAACGCGAGCAGCGGAATTGCGGCTGTGTTGATTACGTAGCCGATCGTCGTATCGCACTCCTGAAGCTGAACGCGAGTCAACACCCAGTCCAACCGCAACTCCCACCGAATCCGCTGCGCCAGCCGACGAACCAGCAGCGATCGAAACGCCTGATCGCACACCCGATCGCACACCCGATCGCCCCACTCCTGATCCTGCCGAACCCACTCCAGCCCGACGGCCAGAGCCACAGCCTGAGCGCGAACCCGCACGAGATTCAACACCCGCTCCGGCTCCCACCCGCCGACCTGAGCCACGACCTGAGCCAGCACCGATCGCACCTCCACCG
>JAAUTJ010000653.1 GCA_012031475.1 Leptolyngbyaceae cyanobacterium SM1_3_5
TTTTCCGGTTGAACGATCGCACCTGGTTCAACGCTCCCCAACCCAAAATTCCCAACGCTCTGAGGGCGATCGCGTCAATTCCAATTGGCTCGATCGCCCTCACTGCTTCGCAATCGAGTAGTTTCTCGTTGCGCTCGCTGAGGGGTAAGTAAAACTTTCTAGAAAGTGTATTTTTAGGAACATTCCAGCTATCCTAGGCGACCGTATCGAAAGTGCAAATCGCTTGTAAAAAATCTAATAAAATCTTGACTCTCAACCGTTTGCAGATGTCAAGATGTCCAAAAGTGAAATTGCTACAATGTTAAGCAGAGCAGCATAGACAAAACCCAGTTCTGGATGAAACCAATTTCGCGGAAAGGCAAACTCTCGAAATGGAATGACGATCGCGGCTTTGGTTTCATTTCGCCCAGTGACGGCAGCAAAGCAGTTTTTCTGCATATCAGCGCCTTAAAAAAGCAATTCGTCGTCCACAGATTGGCGACACAATCTACTACGAAATTACAACTGAGGCGAATGGAAAATTTCGCGCTGTCAATGCTTCGATCGCAGGCGTGAAACTTGCCCCTACATCATCTAGTCAATCGCAAGCAAGATTGAACCGCTCTGATCGTCCTAGGAGAAAAGCTAGCTTCATTCAAACAATTATTCAAACAATTATTCAAACAATCATTGGTATCGTTGTTCTACTGGTGATTGTGAGTATCCAGATGGAGTTTCAAACTAGCCATTCTCCTTCTCCCGTCCGCTCGATCGTGCAGCCCGAATGCAGCATCAAAGGCAATGTTTCTGTTGAAACTGGAGCCAGAGTTTATCACATTCCAGGCATGGAAGATTACGATTCAACCACGATCGATCCGGCGCGTGGCGAGCAGTGGTTTTGTTCTGAGCAAGAGGCGATCGCCAACGGCTGGCGCAGAGCGCCTCGCTAATCGATCGCTTTTGCCCAAAACACCCGATCGCCCGTCAAAATGCTAGCCTGAAGACGAATTAACATTTCTCAAAGCACCATGAATCAGGTAGTCGTGGGGCTGTCTGGTGGCGTAGACAGTTCGGTCGCAGCCGCAACCCTGCAAGCACAGGGCTATGATGTCGTTGGATTGACCCTTTGGCTGATGAAGGGCAAGGGTCAGTGCTGCTCAGAAGGCATGGTCGATGCGGCGCAGTTGTGCGAACAGATGGCATCGCGCATCACATTGTCGATATTCGCGAGACGTTTCAGGCGAATATTATTGACTACCTGGTGGAAGGCTACGGCGCGGGCGTCACGCCTTTGCCTTGTTCGCAGTGCAACAAGGCTGTTAAGTTTGGGCCAATGCTCGACTATGCGCGGCAGGAATTGGGCGCAGACAAAATCGCCACAGGCCACTATGCGCGAATTCAGTTTAATGAAGGAACGAATCGCTATCAGCTTTGGCGGGCGATCGATCGCAGCAAAGACCAGTCTTACTTCCTCTACGATCTGTCGCAGGACATTTTGGCACATACGCTGTTTCCCTTGGGCAATCAGCCGAAGACCGAAACGCGCCGGATGGCTGGCGAATTTGGCTTAAGCACGGCCAGCAAGCCGGAAAGCCAAGATTTGTGCCTGATCGAAGCGCACGGCTCGATGCAGAAGTTTCTCGACAAGTTTCTGATGCCGAAGCCTGGAGACATTGTGGACGAGTCGGGGCAGGTTTTAGGACAGCACAACGGCATTCACCACTACACGATCGGTCAGCGCAAAGGCTTAGGAATCGCCGCCGCCAATCCGCTTTACGTGGTCGGACTCGATGCCGGACGCAATCAGGTGATCGTGGGCGATCGATCGAGCGGACATCATTCTGAATGCACGGTTCAGCGTGTGAATTGGGTTTCGATCGCGCCTCCGACCGCTCCGATCGCGGCTGAAGTGCAAGTGCGATATCGATCGCCTGCCGTTCCTGCCACTGTGATTCCGATCGAAGATGGCCGAGTCAAAATCATCTTTGATGAGCCGCAGTTTAGCGTCACGCCGGGACAGGCTGCGGTTTGGTATGACGGCGAAATTCTGCTGGGGGGCGGCGTGATCGACCCGCAGACGAAGGCTTAGATTTTGGGAAGCCCTCTAAATCCTCCACTGGTGGGGGACTTTGAAGGTTGTCTGTAGGCAAATTTGCTTGGGAAATCAACATCCAGTGAGGGGCGGATCGATCGCCAAAAACCCCAACCCCGAACGAGCAATCCTCAAAATTCCCCATGAATGGGGAATTTGGGGGGCAAAAAATCTCCGCAACCGATCGCAAGCTTTTGAGGGCGGTGTTGCTGTAATAGAATCGGTTTCGGAGCCACATCGGAACCGATCGCAACTTAACGCAGAAAGAGGAAGTATTTTGAGTCAACAATTAGATGCCATTGCTCCGCACGGCGGCGAACTGATTAACCGCATCGCCACGCCAGCGCAAAAGCAGCAGTTTCTCGCGCAGGCTGATTCGTTGCCCAGCGTGGTACTCGATGAGCGGGCACTGTCGGATTTGGTGATGATTGCGATCGGCGCGTTTAGTCCGCTAACGGGATTTATGGCGCAGGCGGATTATGATTCGGTGGTCGAGTCGATGCACTTGGCGAACGGTTTGCCCTGGTCGATTCCCGTGACGCTTTCTGTCGATGAGGCGACTGCGGAACCGTTGCAAGAAGGCAGTTCGATCGTGCTGCGAGACGGTGCAAATCGAGCCGTTGGCATTTTGGAACTGACGCAGAAATATTCCTACGACAAGCGCAACGAAGCCGCCAAAGTTTATCTGACCGAAGACGAGGCACATCCCGGCGTCAAGGTGGTTTATCAGCAGGCGCGGTCAATTTGGCGGGTGCGGTGTGGCTGCTGGAGCGCGAACCGCATCCGCTGTTTCCGAGCTATCAGCTTGACCCGATCGCCTCTCGCGCCCAGTTTCGCGAAAAGGGCTGGAAATCGATCGTTGGCTTCCAAACGCGCAACCCGATTCATCGCGCTCACGAATACATTCAAAATGCGCTCTGGAAACGGTAGACGGCTTATTTCTGCATCCGCTCGTTGGCGCGACGAAGGAAGATGACATTTCCGCTGATATCCGGATGCGCTGCTATGAGGTGATGCTGGAGCATTATTTCCCGATCGATCGCGTCATTTTGGCAATTAATCCGGCTGCGATGCGCTATGGCAGGTCCCCAGAGAAGCGATCTTCCACCGCGCTGATTCC
>JAAUTJ010000654.1 GCA_012031475.1 Leptolyngbyaceae cyanobacterium SM1_3_5
TTTCAAAGCAGCGAATTTCACAAAACCGCCAACTTCAGTCAGGCCAACTTTCGCAGCGCCAACTTCAGCCGCATCCAGTGGCAGGGCAGCGCCGACTTTGCCCAAACCCGCTGCCGAGAAGCCGTCACGTTCGATCGCAGCCGCTTTCGACAGGCCGTGTTTTTCAGCGCTGCCGTATGGAGCGATCGCGTTACCTTTTATGAAGCGCAGTTCAGCCAGCCCGTCAATTTACGCGGAGCCAGCATTCTCGATCGCGCCGACTTTGGCGATGCCAGCTTCGGGAAATCTGCTTACTTAAACGTGGCCGGACTGCAATTTAGCGCCGATCGCGCCCGCATCTTGGGCAATCCCGGCATCGTCGGGCGCGTCCTCTCGGTTCCCACCCTGCGCGGCAATGAAACGCTGCTGCGAAACCTGGTGCGAAACTTCCGGCTGCAAGAGCAAATCACCGACGCGAATCAAGTCGAATACACGATCGAACGACTGAGGCTGCAAGAACTCAAACAGCGATTGCTTGGCACAAATTTGAATACGGCTTCGATCGAACAGCTTCGACGCATTGGCTTTTCCCTTGACCAAGCCACTGCCATTCTCACTGCACGATCCCCGCAACCCCTACGCAACCTCACCGACCTGCTCAAGCTTCCGGGCATCGATCTGGCGACCTATGTGCGGGTGCGCGATCGCGTCGTGGTCACTCAACCGCGATCGATTCCCTCCTGGCTGCTCGACGCGCTGCACTGGCTCGGCCTGAATTTGCTTTTACTGTTGAGTCAGTACGGCACAAACTTCTGGCTAATTTTGGCGTAGGACTAGTGGCGATCGCCTACTTCGGCCTTGTCTTTTGGCTAGTCGATCGCTGCCGCCGCCGCCTTCCCCAGCCGATTTTGCCGAATCTGAGCGAAACCGTGTGGATGCTGAGCGGCTTTAGCTTGCTGACCTTGAGCGGATTAGCAGCGGTCGTCCGTACCTCACAGCGTCCCGGCTGGACGATCGCCTGCCTCGCGCTTGTGCTGCTGCCTTTGCCGATCGCCCTACTTGCCGTAATTTATGGACGTGGACGCTACCACGATCTGATGACCGTCAGCTACTTCGAGGAAGAAGGGACGCTGCGCCAGTTGCGAATTGTGATTGGCCGCTTACCGATTTTGCCGCGCTACGACCTGTTTCGCGAACGCTATTTGCCGATTTTGTGGGATCGTCGCTGGAACTGGCTCAACTACTTTGACTTCAGCTTGAACAATTTGCTGAAAATCGGCTTCAACGACATTCGCCTGCGCGATCGCGCCCTGCCCGGAGCAATTGCAGCACTCGCCTGGTATCAGTGGAGCCTCGGCCTGCTCTACATCGCTCTGTTACTGTGGACGCTTTCGCGCACGATCCCCGGCTTAAACCTGCTGATTTACTTCAAGTAGAGCGAGTCGATCGCTATCCCACCTTGGCTTCCAGCGACTTGAGATATTCGGTATTCACGCCCGACTCGCGAGTCAAGGCAATCTTTCCCGTCCGGCAATTTCGCGCAGCCCAAAGCGACTGAGAACCTGCACGATCGCCACCATTTTGCCGGGATCGCCCACCACTTCCACCGTCAGCGAATCCTCGGCCACATCCACCACTCGCGCCCGAAAAATCTGCACCAGTTCCAAAATTTCCGATCGATTGGAACTGTTCGCATTCACCTTCAGCAGCATCAACTCGCGCTCAACGCACGGCACTTCGGTAATGTCCTGTACCTTCAGCACGTTGATTAATTTATAAAGCTGCTTCGTAAGCTGCTCAATGATGCGATCGTCCCCCGGAACCACCATCGTAATTCGCGAAATCCCCATCTGCTCCGCAGGTCCCACCGCCAAACTTTCAATGTTGAAGCCGCGCCGCGCAAACAACCCGGCAATCCGCGTCAAGACGCCCGCCTCATCTTCCACCAACACCGAAATCGTATGTTTCATCGCCCTGCTCGTTTGCTGTGTAGACCCTTGATTTTATAGCGATTTTTGGGCGATCGGGTGTTGGGTGTCGGGTGTCGGGTGTCGGGTGCTGGCAGGAGGCAGGAGGCAGACGAGTAGAGGGCAGTGCCGCAAACACTTATCTACCCGCGCAAACTTTGCCGATAGAGCGTGTAGCTATCCAACAACACCCCCACCGCACTACAGGCCAACCCAATTACAATCAGCCCGCGCACCGCATGACCGCTGCCAAACACACTTAAAAACTGCACGATCGGCTCAACCCCGATCTGATGCACGATCGCCCAGCCCGACAGCCAATTCACCAGTCCCAAAATTCCCCACAACCCGCCCAGCACCAAAACCGGGAGCAGAAAACCAAACAGCGCTGCCAGAAAAATCGACTGTAACAAATTGGGCAACAGACTCATACGCGCTTGCATAGGCGATCGAATCGAGGCGATAAACTTCACTTGTTTCCAACATAAGCTCAAGTTGCAGATGCGCCAATCGGCTGTGAGAATTCTTAAATAAAGCTGAAAGATTCTGAGAAGCCGATCCCGCCAAACCGCCCAGTCCCGTTTCAGCAGATGAGACGATCGATCGACTAAACTGAAAGCCATTTACAGCCATTTACACAAAAGGCAACCCGTGAGCCAAACAGCCAAACCAGGGCTGGGACTGTGGACTCAGCGATTGATCGCCGCCATCTTCCTCGGCGGTCAAGTCGTCGTGCATCTCTTGCGCGGACGCATCCACCGCCGCAACACATTGGAACAAATGGCGATCGTCGGACCAGATTCACTGCCGATCGCCTTAACCACGTCTTTATTCGTTGGCATGGTCTTCACGATTCAAGTCACCAGAGAATTCATTAACTTTGGGGCAACCCAAGCGATCGGCGGTGTACTGGCGATCGCCCTCTCCCGCGAACTTGCTCCCGTTCTGACTGCCGTTGTCCTCGCTGGACGAGTCGGATCAGCGTTTGCTGCCGAAATCGGTACGATGCGCGTCACCGAGCAGATCGACGCGCTGCAAATGCTCAAAGCCGACCCGATCGACTACCTCGTGATTCCCCGCTTGCTGGGCTGCTGCCTGATGCTGCCCCTGCTGACGATTTTGGCCTTCCTGATCGGCATGGCAGGCGGCACGTTCATCGCCTCCAGCCTCTACAACATCCACCAGAGCGTGATTCTCGACTCGGCTCGCAACTTTCTCGATCTCTGGG
>JAAUTJ010000655.1 GCA_012031475.1 Leptolyngbyaceae cyanobacterium SM1_3_5
TCCAGATACGATCGGCGTGACAATTTTGCTCAGCAAATGCAAAAAGCGGCTGAGAATTACATTTGCAAATGCGCCGAAAAAGCAAACGCCAAAAATCAGCCCTAACGCCTGTTCCGGCGTTCTTCCACCTTGAATTGCCGCGCCGCCAACGCCTAAAATTGCGCCGAGAAACGCAAAACTTGTGCCCTGCAAGCTCAGCAAACCTGATCCAACGGGACCAAAGGTTTTACACTGAATGAAGGTGCAAATGCCGGAAGCAAACAGAGACATACTAATAATAAAACTCGTATTGGCTGGATCAAGTCCCAGACTGGTACTAATAATCAGTGGCGGCGTGACGATGCCCACAAATGCGGCGAGGACATGCTGAATTGCCACAAAAATTGACTCAGCAACGGGCGGCCTATCATACAGCCCATAAATCAGTTCTGAGCCTGTTTTTAGGTCGGGAAATCCTTGCGCTTCAGGCAGTTCATGCGCTTGTGATGGGTTGATTTCTTTGTGCTGTGCCATTGTCGGCGATCGCCTCCTCGGTAGCTGCGAATAGCGAGTTGCAAAAAACTTGAGAAAAATGAATCTTTGCATTGTAATTGCGAGCAAAGACCCGAACAGTAACTCAAGTTACATAACAAACTCAGCTTTCAGCAATTCCTCGGAAGACGCAATCACATTGCAGCCCGATTTCGCAGTGCAATCCCTGATTGGAGAAAATTGGTTTTTTGCGTCAGCTAGCGGTTGATAAAGATCGCTGCTGTGAGTGCAGGCAAATCGATCGTTAAACAATCATTTTCTAACTTCAGTTCATGACTCGATCGCCAAGCCTTCCAAGTGGTATTGGTAGCAAAATGAAAGCACTGGTAGTCTTTCAGGTCTTGGTCCGAAAAGTTGATGACGATCGCCGCCTGCGAACCGCCATCATCCCAGCGACGATAGCCGAGAACCGTGTTGTCAATATCTTCGTGAAAGAAGTCAATATTGTCGGTTCGCAAGGCTGGAGTTTGCTTGCGTAGCTCGATGATTTGTTTGTAGAACTCGAATAGATCGCGGTTCAAATCTTGTTCTAGTAAACTCCACTTGAGCGGATTTGGATTCGTTACCTTTTCGGCTTTGCGAGTATCCTGTCCAAATTCGTCGCCCATCCAAATCATCGGGACACCCACCGCTGTCATTTGCAGAACAGCCCCTAATTTGGCACGATCGAACGCTGCTTTTCCGGTAATTTGGCGATCGCTCAGTTCGACAATCGGATGTTCGCGATCGTGACTAGCGATGTAGTTGATCACATTTGAGGCAGTTTTGTAACCTTGCTGCGGCGGATTCATCGCTTCTTTGAGCTTGTCGAAATTCACTTTGCCGCTAATCGCATCGATCGCAAAAATCCGAAAGCTTTCGTGCCAGCAGGCTTCGAGTGGTCCATCTTGCGCTGTTGTGATTGCCGGACTGTCGGGAATATGTTCGGCAATGTTATAAAACGGTTTTTCGCCTGCGGCAGCGATCGCTTCTTGAGCAATCCACTTGAGAAAATCATTGTTGGCAAGCTGCCGCACCGCATCGAAACGAATGCCGTCTAAGTGATAGTTGCTCACCCAGAAACGCACGACATCTCCGATATATTTCCAGGCAGGTTTGATGTCAAGTCGATCGTCATAATTGTCGTAGTTGAACTCTGGTCCCCAATAGTTATTAGAATCGCCGGGATAGTGCATTCCCTGATAGAACCAGTAGTCGCGATCGATCTGCATCAGCGGATTATTTTCGTCGCTGTGATTGTAAATTCCGTCCATCAAAACGCGAATGCCGCGACTATGACATTCATCGACAAACTGCTTGAATTCTTGCGGTGTGCCATAGCTCGATTCCAGCGCGAAATAGTCCCGCACCAAGTAGCCCCAGCGGTAGTCTCCAGCGTACTCGGTGACGGGCATCAGTTCGATCGCATTCACGCCTAATTCTGATAGGTAATCAAGCCGATCGATCGCATGTTGAATGCGCGTTTTTCGCGTCCCCAGATCTTTGCCGCAAAAGTCTGCGAGGTGCATTTCATAGATGATTAAATCTTGGTTGGCAGCAAGTTTGCGATCGTCATATTGCCAGGTGTAGGTGTCGCTAAATCGCTGGCCGGATTTGACCAAAACTGTACCGTTTTGGGTTTCGCGATCGATCGCCGTCACGTAAGGATCGTTTACTTCAATGGTTCGATCGGCGGGTTCGGTGAGTGACTGAACGCGGAATTTGTAGTGGTGAACGCCGTCTTCTAGCTTCACCGTTGCCCGAAAGTAGCCGTCTTCGCCTTTTTGCATCGGAATTTTCTGCCATTCAGAAAATGAACCGATCAGCTTAACTTCAGACAAACGCGGAGCAAAAAGCTGAAATTCAATTCCGCCCGTCATGTATTCAATCCTTTTCTCAAGAAATCGTTGAAAAACCCTCCAAACTGTTTGCTTGAAGGGCTGGAAAACAAATTATTCAATTTCGCCGACGGCTTTGTTTACATCAGTTGGTGTTTCAAATTCTTTATCAGGTAGCTGTTCTAAAACTGACTTAGTTTCTTTGGCGATCCCGTTCTTTTCAGCGTAGCTGATTACGTCTTCTTTGCTGGCCGGATAGTCCAGCCCTTTGAGATGTTTTTGCAGTTCGATCGGATTGACTTTTGCCATGTTCGCCTCAAGAAATAAGCCGAAATTATCAAATATTTCAACAGTACAAATGTAATGGCTGGTTTAGCCTGAAAACTTCATTCTCAAGAATTGTTTCCCACTCCAAGGAGGTCTATCTTGATGCGGATGCCAGAAGATTATGATTCTGCTTTCAGGCTTGATCTCTCTCGATCGACTGAGGCTATCAAGATGAGCATTCCTTAAAACGGGAAGAGTGAATTATTAAACTTTGTTGCGATCGATGCAAACTCCTCCTTTTGCGCTTGTGATGCGCCGGACGGCAACGGTTCTCTCGGTCATCGTTCTAACGCTGACCTTGGTGGCGGCTGTGACGGGTGTGCTGTTGGCGTTCTATTATGAGCCTGCTGCGGGTCGCTCCTACACCTCGCTCCAAGAAATCGCGAACACTGTGCAGAACGGCGAACTGATCCTCGGTCTGCACAACTACGCGGCCGTTGAAGATCTCGGTCGCTGGGAAGTCACACGCGATCGGGCAGACGTCGGCGCGTTCCGCA
>JAAUTJ010000656.1 GCA_012031475.1 Leptolyngbyaceae cyanobacterium SM1_3_5
TTGGCAGCAGAGTTGCAAGGCTGGCTGAAGCGATCGGAATGCAAGTTGAATTTGTCAATTCTCGCAGTTCGGCGGCGGAGATCGATCGCCTAATTTCCACCTGCGATATTTTGAGTTTGCATCTTCCGGCAACCGCACAAAGTCGTCACCTCGTTGATGAGCGACGTTTAAACTTAATGAAGCCAACCGCTTATTTAATTAATACAGCAAGAGGAGCGATCGTAGATCAAGCTGCCCTGCTCAAATTGCTGCAACAAAAGCGAATTGCGGGAGCGGCTTTGGATGTGTTTGAAGATGAGCCGATCGCCGGAACGCCAAATGCTGAAATTCAAGCTTTAGTCCGGCTTGAAAATGTCGTTGCAACGCCGCATAACGCCTACAATTCTGAAGAAACTGCGGTGAATTTAGGCCAAGAATTGCTAGCAGTTATTCGCGCTTGCATTGCCGGAGCGCCGATCAATGTAGTAAATTAAAAACCGCCTTGATTTAGTAGCTTTGGTTACTTTTTGGAGGGAAGCGATCGGGAATGATCGCTTTGATCTGCTGCACTAAACCTGTTGCACTAAACCTGTTGCACTAAGGAGCCTTCTCATGAGCCAATCGCCCCGGTTCGTTACTCGCCGCCATGCAATTCAAATCATGGCCGGAGTCGCAGGCGGATTGACGCTGCACTCTTGCACTCAGCAACCGAACTCGCCTGCTCCAGCGGAATCTGGAACGTCCCCGGCTGCGGCGGAGCCAGTCAAGGGAACCAATGGTGGGACGCTTTGGATTGGCTTCACGCCGCTTTATGTTGCGATCGAAAAAGGCTTTTTCAAAGAAGGCGGGCTAGAACTGGAACACAAAATTTTTAGCTCGACAGGTGAAGGCAACGCTGCGCTAGCCGCAGGTCGAATCGATAGCATTAACAACGTGACTTCTGAAATGGTTTCGTTTGCGGCCAAAGGCCAGGATTTTCGGATTGTGCAAGTGGCAGATAGTTCGATGGGCGGCGATGGCATTTTGGCTCGCAATAGCGTCAAAGATATTACGGATTTCAAAGGTCGGCAAGTGGCCGTTGAAATTGGCAGCGTTAGCCATTTCTTCCTGCTGCAAGTGTTGCAAGAAGCCGGACTTTCTGGCGATGATGTCAAGATTACCAGCGTCACGCCGGATGCAGCAGCGGCGGCTTATTCATCCGGTCGCGTGGATATTGCCGTCACCTATTCGCCCTTTTGCAGCAGTCCAATCAAGCTCAAAAAGACGGGCGCATCATCTTCGATTCCTCCAAAATGCCAAATGCAATTATGGACGTTTACGTGTTCTCAACGTCATTTGTGCAGAACAATCCGCAGGCGGTTCAAGCATTTGTCAATGGCATTTACAAAGCTCAAGAATTCCTCAAAACCAATCAAGATGAAGCGTTTGCGATCGCCGGAAAAATGCTGCAACTGAAACCCGAAGAAGTCGGCCAAGAATTGAAAGGCGTACAGCTAACAAATCGCGAAGATAATGTCAAACTGCTCTCCGATGCAAGCAGCGATATGTATCTTGGAAAACACATGGAATCACTCGCAAACTTCCTCAAGGATCAAGAGCAAATTCCGCAAGCAATGACGATCGATCAGCTTAGCGCCTTGATCGATCCGACTTTCGTAAAGGCCGCAACCGCCTAATTTTTGAGTAGTGGGATCGAAAGGGCAAAAGTGCAGTAGATCGCTGCTTCTGCCCTTTTTGGGTTGGGGCAGGAGGCAGTAACCATTTACTCGATCGCCAGCCACAGGATCATCCGACACCCTATTTCACCAATTCTCCTTCGATCGCTTCAATCAATTCCGTTGAAGTGGGCGTGACGCTGCTGCGATAACGACCCACGACTTCTCCGGTTTTGCTGACCAAGAACTTCTCGAAATTCCATGAGACTTCGCTTGCAGGTGCGATCGCCTCAGTCAACCGTGCATAGAGTGGATGCTTTTGCGATCCTTTGGCGCGAACTTTATCAAAAATCTCAAAGGTGACGCTGTAGTTGCGATCGCAAAACGCCTGAATCTCCTCAATCGTTCCCGGTTCTTGTGCGCCAAAATCGTTGCTGGGAAAGGCCAAAATTCTCAGGCCGCGATCGCGATATTGCTGATAAAGCTGTTCCAAGCCTTTGTATTGCGAGGTGTAGCCGCAGTAAGAAGCGACATTGACGATCAGCAAAACCTGTCCAGCATAGTCGCTCAGTGATTTTGCCTGTCCGCTGGCCGTGTTGACCGAAATATCCGCGATCGTGTTCATGAAGAAAGATGAAGAACAGCAGCTTCGATCGTACCTGGTAATGGACAGCAAAAAGGCGCACCGCAGTACGCCTAATCTCGTCGGTTCTCAGCGCAGAATCTAGTTGCCGATGTTCTGAACGGCTTTGCCGCTGTAGGGCGTGTCGTCTGCTTTGCGTTTCCAGTTGCCGTTTTCGTCTTGACGATAGTCGTTTTTGACGGTGTTCCAAGCGACTTCCATCGCTCCGGCTTCGCTCATGCCGTTTGATTGAGCGCTTTCCATTGCGGCCTTGAAGATGTTAGCAGAACCATCTTGAAGCTTCTCTTGCAGATCGGCGGGAATTTCCATACTGGCTCCTCTTCGTCAAATTAATTACAGTTGACTTGATCGTAAAGAAGCAGCCCGATTGCCTCATCTTTCCAAAGAAAGGCTTGTGGCCTCTGTCGAATGGCTTGCGGGATCAGGTTGCAGCCAATGGGCAAATTCTTCGGTGAAGCGATCGCGCAAAATCGATTCGCGAATTTGGCGCGTGAAGCGAACTAATTCGGTGATGTTGTGAATCGAGATCAGCGTGTAGGCCAAAAGCTCTTGCGATCGCAGCAGATGGCTGACGTAGGCGCGGGTGAAGTTTTGGCAGGTGTAGCAGTTACAGTCCGCATCGATCGGCGTGAAGTCTGTCTTGAATCGGGCGTTTTTCAGATTCCAGCGATCGCCCTTCACGAGGGCGCTGCCGTGCCGTGCCAGTCGCGTCGGAATCACGCAGTCGAACACATCCACGCCGGACGCGATCGATCGCGCCATTTCTTCAGCATTAGAAGTTTGAACTTTAGAAAAGTCAATGGGTTTAATCACCGTTATTTTGCACCTAAATCTGCTTGAGCTTGCTTGGCAAGTTGCCGCAAGTCGCGCTGAAGTTGCTGTTGTTGATTCAGC
>JAAUTJ010000657.1 GCA_012031475.1 Leptolyngbyaceae cyanobacterium SM1_3_5
GATCGACGCCATCCGCGCCCGCACCTATGAACCCACCGCCAATATCCAGGGCATCATCGCGGGCTATACCGGCCCCGGCACGAAAACCATCGTCCCGAACGAGGCCCGCGCCCGGCTCGACTTCCGCCTGATCCCCAACATCCAGCCCGACGCCGCGATCCGCAAGCTCATCAACGAAGGGCTGGTGGTGCAGACGCCCACGTCACTGTTGCTAAGCAGCGAGGCCAGCGTCACGCCGAGGAACTGGTGCGTGCCCACCGCTTGTGGGAGACTTACCTTGCCGACCGCGCAGGCGTGGGCGTGGCGGACGGGGTGGGGACGGATGGAACCGCAGCAGGCGAAGGAAGCTCGGTGAGGTTGACCTGTTCGATCGGTTTGGGCGCTTGCGGAATGGGGATATAGATCAAGATGCCGTGCAGGACGATCGAGACGGCGAACCAAGGGCGCACCAGCAATCGCAGCGGAGCGGGCAAATTTTTTAAGGAGTATTTCAAAGCGACTACTGAAAATCTATGCTAATAGCGCTAAGGACAAGTGAAACTGTGATATTTTGCTCAGGGGGTCTTGAGTTTGAGCAGAAAAGGTCTGATTCAAGGTCTAATTCAGAGCATAGACGGAATTGGGCGATCGCAGAAGCGGTAATGAGTATTAAGAATCACTTGCATTAATGTACAATACTTCTGAGTCAAATTTGGGCAACTGTTTCCACAGTTCTCGCCAGTTTTGTAGCGTCCACAGTTAGGAGCGAATTCCGTATGAAGATGTCTCGGCGCGTATTTATTGGATCTGGTGCAGCAATGGCGGCGATCGCCGCGCATCAGTTCAGCCGTCCCGCCGCAGTGCGAGCGCAGTCCGGCGGTCAACTGAATCTCTATTCGGCTCGCCACTACGACACGGATGACGCGCTCTACCAAAGCTTCACCGATCGAACAGGTGTGCGCGTCAACCTGGTTGAGGCCGAAGCCGATCAGCTGATCGAGCGGATCAAAAGTGAAGGGGCAAACAGTCCCGCTGATGTGTTCATTACCGTCGATGCAGGTCGGCTCTGGCGGGCACAGCAAGACAATTTGCTGGAGCCAGTTTCGTCGCGAGTGCTGACTGAGGCCGTGCCTGCGAGTCTGCGCGACCCGGATGGACACTGGTTCGGTTTGTCGAAGCGGGCGCGGGTGATTATGTACAGCAAAGACCGCGTGAATCCGTCTGAACTCTCCACCTATGAGGATTTGGCCGATGCCAAGTGGCGCAGACGGCTGCTGGTGCGATCGTCCACGCATGTCTATAACCAATCGCTGACGGGTTCGATTTTGGCCGCACGGGGCGCACGAGGAACCGAAGAATGGGCGCGGGGCGTGGTGGCAAACTTTGCGCGTCCGCCCGAAGGCAACGACACCGCCCAAATTCAAGCGATCGCAGCCGGACTGGGCGACATTGCCCTCACCAACACCTACTATCTGGCACGACTGCTGAAGTCGGAAAATCCCGAAGAAAGAGCGATCGCTGAGCAGGTGGGCGCGTTCTTCCCCAACCAGCGCGATCGCGGCACACATGTCAACGTCAGCGGCGGCGGCGTTTTGAGAACGGCTCCAAACAAAGCCGCTGCCGTGCAGTTCCTCGAACACATGGTCAGCCAGGAAGCGCAGGAAATCTTCGCCAAGGGCAATTAACGAATATCCGGTTGTTCTCGGCACTCCGATCGATTCGGTGGTGCAGAGCTTGGGTTCGTTCCGCGAAGATGAACTCAACGCTGCCGTGATTGGCCGCAACAACGCAGAAGCGCTGCAAATTATGGATCGCGCAGGCTGGGCTTAAGCGAATGGTGCGATCGGGCGCGTCTCGATCGCACCGTTCGTTAACGTCAGTTTGATGAGACATTTTGCGATCGGAGCAGCCCCTGAATCCCATTTTTGGGGGATTCAGGGGGCTGGTTGGTGGGTGCGATCGTCTGTTGGGGCTTCGTTTTTGCAGCCGATCGATCCGCAACTCAGGTCATTAAACCTACTTTGAATTACGGCTGAATTTTGCCATCGGGCAGGATTGCGCCTTGCAGGTTTGCGCCTTCCAATCTGGCACCGTCGAGTTTGGCGTTGCTGAGATCGCTGTTGCTGAGATTTGCGTCTGTGAGGTTAGCGTTTGTCAAGTCGGCGTTGCGGAGAAATGCACCTGACAAATTGGCTTGGGTCAAGTCGGCTCCATTGAGATTGGCCGATGACAAAGCGGCGGCAGTGAGATTCGCCTCCGTCAGATTTGCGCCGCTGAGATTGACGCTATCCAGCAGCGCTTTGCTGAGATTGGCCTGCCTGAGGTTGGCGTTTTGCAGGTTTGATCGATTCAGTCGGGCTTCGCTGAGATCGGCCTGCGCCAGTTGCATTTCTGCGAGATCACAATCGAGACAGTTTTTAGTTTCCAGCAGTTGTTCTTGGGGCGCGGGTTTGGCGCAACTCCACAGCAGAGCAAGGGTTAAGGCGGCGATCGAAAGTTTCGTCAAGTTCATAGTTTGGCAGGATCAACATCGCGAGATTGCAGTTGCCAGCTTAGAAGCAGCACGGGCAAAAGGCCAACCAGCACGATCGCCAAGGCGGGCGCGGCGGCTTCGGCCAGTCGTTCATCAGAAGCAAGCTGATAGACGCGCACGGCCAGCGTATCAAAGTTAAAGGGTCGTACGATCAGCGTTGCCGGAAGTTCTTTCATCACGTCCACGAACACGAGAATCGCCGCTGTGAGCAGTCCACCTCGCATCAGCGGCGCGTGAACCCGGATCAGCGTTTGCCTAGAATTGTGGCCGAGCGATCGCGCTGCATCGTCTAAACTCGGCTTGATTCGTCCCAAACTCGCCTCCACCGAACCGAGCGAAACGGCCAAAAATCGCACCAGGTAGGCAAAAATCAAGGCGGCGATCGTTCCGCTCAACAGCAGTCCCGTTGAGATGCCGAAGGTCGATTCCATCCAGGCATCGATCGCATTGTCAAATCGACCCAGCGGCACAAGCACACCCACCGCAATCACCGATCCGGGAACTGCATACCCAGAAGCGGCCACGCGAACCGACAGCAGCATCGATCGACTCGGACGCAAGCGCAACCCGTAGGCCATCAGCAGCGCGATCGCCACGCCGATCGCCGCCGTCAGCGCGGCCAAAACCAAACTGTTGCGGGCAACTTCCCAAAAGCG
>JAAUTJ010000658.1 GCA_012031475.1 Leptolyngbyaceae cyanobacterium SM1_3_5
GGCGGCAACGCTCAGCGACCCAGACTATGCCGCACTATCCGTTCTCAACGAAGTGATGAATGGCTTCGGCGGCAGACTGGTCAACGAAGTGCGATCGCGCCAAGGCTTAGCCTACAGCGTCTACGCTTATTGGTCGGCTCGGTTCGACTATCCCGGCGTATTCATTGGCGGCGGGCAAACCCGCTCTGATGCCACTGTGCCCTTCATCAAATCCACTCTTGCCGAACTGCAAAAGTTCGCACTGCGCCCATTACCGCTTCAGAGCTAACCCGCGCCAAAGACTCAGTCATTAACTCCTTCATTTTCAGCTTCGCCACCCCCAGCCAAACCCTTTCCCGGGTGATGCGCTACGCCTACTACGACTATCCTCAAGACTTCATCTTTCAATATCAAAAGCAAGTTGCAGCCACCACCACAGCCCAAATTCAAAAAGCCGCCCAAACCCATCTCAAGCCCGAAACATCGTGACCCTAGTTGTGGGCAATGCCCAAGAGATCAATCCAGCCCTGACCACTCTTAGCCCCAGTGCCGAAGTGACAACTATTGATGTCGCAATTCCACAGCCACAAGCCTAGTAGCCTATCAAGGATGAAATGAGAGGTGAGGAGGAATGGGTGGATGGTGGATGGGTCGATGCGCCTGCCACTCCTTCACTCCTCTACTCCTCCACCCCAAACCATCCCGCGCCCTTTTTCGCTCACCTCAGGAGGGCCAATGGTTTGACAGCAACGGCAATCTGGCTGAATTAGTTTCAGTGGAAAACATCTAGCCCAATATTGCCACAACCGCTACATTACGGAAGGTACTTTTCAGTTTTGGACGAATGGTGCATTAATTCCGGCTGTAAATTTTTCCCGATTCAAAAACTGTAAGTGCCTGTTGATCGATTCGATCGCACCGCATCATCACCCACAATGAACGAGCTAAGCTGCTCTTATCCGACTGCTTCGATCGCGACCGTGCCACCGCTCGTCTTGCTGCAAAAAATTATGACCGCCACCTCCGAGCAAATCGGCGATCGTCGGTTTGATTCGATAGTGGTGCAGCTTCAGCAAACCTGGGGCGGCGTGGCGCTCGTGGGCGAGTGTCAAACTGGAAGCTGGCAAGTGCTTGCCACCGCTCCGACCCAAGCCGACACCGCAGCGCTACTAACTTTTTTGCAGGCGGGTGAATTGCTGCCATCTGGCTGTCGGGTCTTTGCTCAAGACAGCAATGGCGCAGTGGTAGGAGCGATCGCAGTGGCGACGGATTTTCTCGATCGTGCCAATGTGCAGGCCGTGCTGGAAATTCTCGCCCCGCTGGTTGGATCAGAAATCGAGCGTTGCCAGTGGCAAGCTGCCGCTCAAGCCAGCCAGCAGCAGGCCGAACGGTTCCAGTGCATTCTCGACCATTTGCCGCAGCAGATTTTCTGGAAAGATCTGCAACTCGTCTACCAAGGCGGCAATCAAGCTTGGGCAAGGTCGATCGGACTGGACAGCATCACCGAGGCGATCGGCAAAACCGATTTGCAGCTTTCCTATCCGATCGAGTCGGCGACGCTGTTTCAGCAGCAAGACCAGCAAGTCCTCGCCTCCGGCCAGCCGCTCGTGCTGATCGAAACGCCAGCCTATCCAACGGGTACCTCCCAATGGCTGAGCGTTCAAAAATCGCGGCTCACGGATGCGACAGGCGCGGCGATCGGCGTACTGGGCTGGATGGAAGACATTTCCGCTTTTTTGCAAACCGAGGCGCAACTGCGGCTTCAGCTAGAGCGCGATCGCCTGCTGAAAGCCAGCCTGCTCAATGTCCATCGATCGCTTCAGCTTGAAGACACGCTCAACAACGCCGTTACCGCCGTTCAGCAGTTTCTTCAGGCCGATCGCGTCTTGGTTTATCGCATTCATCCTGACCAGTCTGGAACGCTGGTGGCCGCTGCAACTGCACCTCAGTGGGCGATCGAGGATTCAATAGATAGTCATCAACACTGGTTTTGCCCGACAGACTACGGGACGGCAGATGAACCCATTCCGTTCACGGCTCAATACAAGCAAGGTGATCTGTGCGTTGTCCACAACGTTCAGCAGCACGGCCTCTCGCTGGAAATGCTGCGGTTTTTAACGCAGATCTCGGTGCAGGCAAAGCTGGTTGTGCCGCTGTTGAGCGGCGGATTGTGGGGCTTGCTGGTGGCGCAGCAGTGTGACGCGCCGCGCCAGTGGCAGCCGTTTGAAATTGATTTGCTTCAGCAGCTTGCCACGCAGGTGGCGATCGCCATTCAGCAAGCCCAGCTTTTCAGCAGGTGCAGCAGCAAGCCCAGCGCGAGCAGTTGCTCAACTCGATCAATCGATCGATCAGCGCCAGCCTTAATCCACAGCACATCATTGAGGAGATTGTCAAGCGCACAGGCGAGTGCTTTGCAGTCGATCGCGTGGTGATTTATACGATTAGCGATCGCATCCAATCAAGTACCGAATGGCGCAGCAGCGAAGCAATTCCATCCATGCTTGGAGCGGTTTGGGAACTGAGCGACTGGCCGGATTTACTGACCCAATTCCAACTTTCATCAGCGTCGAGCGCTCCATGTACCGCGCTACGAAGATAGGCCGATGTCGCCCCGCACTCAGCAGCGCTGGTCGGAAACGCAGATCAAATCCTTTGTCAGTGCGCCGATCGTGATTCACGGATCAATCTATGGCACCTTGGCGATTCACACGACCAGGCAATATCGCCGCTTCACAGCCGACGAAATTCACCTGCTCGAAGCGATCGCATCTCAAATGGCGATCGCGCTGTGCAACGCCCAAAGCTATGAATATTTGGAGCAGTTGGTGCAGAAGCGGACGCAAGAACTGGCAGTGGAAAAGCAATTAGAGCCGCTGATTTTGGTTGATCTAGCAAAAGTGGTGCAGATTGTGGACGCAGTAATGGCGAAATTAGTTCTAACGAACTACTTGCTTTTTGGTAATTTACGCCTTGATCAAAGACGATGCCGAAAAGCTAAATATTGCGATCAATCTTTGGGAAACTTCCAGTCAAACCAGACAAAGCTACGAAAAAGAAACATTGAAGATCTTACTAGATCTCACTGGTGGAAAGCAGCAAAAAGATCAACTGGGATTACCGTCGGTGGTCAACAGCATTGACGAAAAAGAGGGGCAAACTTTTTAGATAAAACGATTAATGCTATCT
>JAAUTJ010000038.1 GCA_012031475.1 Leptolyngbyaceae cyanobacterium SM1_3_5
ATGTGTCTTGCGGATTCAGCTTCAGCGCTTGGTTGAAGTGGATCTTTGCCATTGTCTCTTGTTTCAGCTTCAGATAGACCACGCCGAGCCGACTGTGACACTGGGCACTCGTGGGGCTAAGCTGAAGCGCTTCGCGCAGTTCGCGAATGGCGCTGGCAAAATCATTTTTCGCTTCATATTCTTGAGCGCGGCGCAGATTGCTCGCCACGATCGATTCTCGCGTCGGGGGTGGCGGCGGCGGGGCGGGCTGTTCCGGTCGAGCAGCAGGTTTGCCAGATGCGGAGGGACGTGTACTCGGACGAGTGGCACTGCCATCGGCCTGTCCGTGCTTACGCATCAGATAAACCAAATTGAGTTCGCTAATTTGAGCGATGCGATCGAGCGTTTGCTCTAGCGATTGATATTGCTGTTCGGCCAGTTCGCGAATCGCCCCTCGGTAGGTCTGATCAATATCGCTCGTACTCGCCAGCCGCCGCGCCGTGTCGCTAACCAGCACAATTGTGTCTTGCTGCCGCAATGCCTGCTGCCCTTTCATCTTCAGCAGCACTTGATGCTCGGTGAAATTGCGCTCTTGTGACAGTTGCTCATAAGCAGGATTCACCAGCTTCGAGAGATATTCGCTGGCACGTTGGCGATCGGCTTCACTTTCCGCCGCGCAGCTATCCGGATGCAGCCGCCGTGCGATCGCCAAATAGCGCTTGCGAATATCTTTGGCCTCCGCATCAACGGGGACGCCCAGAATCGCATGATAGTCCGTCAAGTCGAAACTAAACAGCCCTTGCTCAATGTTGAAAGACATGCTCAAGTTATTGGCGCTCTCTAGCCCTAAGCGATCCTTCTAGTGTAATGGCTTTGATGCGATCGCGGATGTCGCCAAGGTTGCTGAAATGAACGAAAAGACGCGCTCACAGGAAAAGGCGTCAGCTTTGAATCAACTACAGAAACAGAATAGATGCCCATGAACGTCCTCCGCTGGGTCACTCAACAACCTGAACTCCCACTGCAAACCGCGCAAACCTGATTGTCTTGGGTTGACTGTTGCGATCGGCTGAGTTTTTGGGTTGCCTAACTTGCTTTTTTGCAGGAAAACCCAAATGAGAAACGATTTCTCGCGTCTAACCGCCTGCATCAACTTCGCTATACCGAAGCTCAGATTGGGCAAGGCCGCTTCCGATCGATGAACCGCTGCTGATTACGCCTGCTCCCGGCGATGTGATTAGCGTTTTGACGCGCTATTGGCGAATCGAATAGCAGCGTGGGCGATCGATTTGGCGGCGGATCGATCGCCCATCTTTTGCAACTCTATTGCCCCATCAATGCAAAAAATCCTGTGTTTAAACTTACTTTAAGCACAGGAAAAATGTTTTATTCAGCTATCAGAAACTACTTCTGAGTTGCCGGATCAGCAATGTAGCGGAAATCGGGTTCTGAGTTCCAAGGTCCCCGTTCATCTTTCTGACCATTGGACGATAGGTTGTAATAGATATCAACCGTTTCATCCGGCTGAACATTCCCAAACATCGGATCGGTTAGCTTGCCCATCGAATCCAGGGCTTTCATGAACATTTGCGTGTGAGAAATCTCGCGAGTTAGAAGGTGCGTCAGCGTCTTTTTCGTACCTTCATCAGTTGCCAGCTTGATCAGCGATTCGTAGGTTTGACGTGCTCCTGCTTCGGCTGCAATGTTGGCTCGCAAATCGCGCACCACATCGCCACCTTCATTCAAATAGGTTGCCGTCCAAGCATTACCTTGGCTGTCGAGAAAATGCGGTCCCATGCCGCGAACAGCAAACAAGCTGCTTTTGTAAGCTTCAGTTTGATCGACATTTTTGGTGTGCGATTCGATTAGCTTGCCGACCATTTCGAGATGTCCAAACTCTTCGATCGCAATGTCTTGAAGCATATCTCGAATGCCAGCATTCTCAACGTGAAAAGACTGTACCCAATATTGCAGGGCGGCAGATAGCTCTCCCGTTGCTCCACCAAACTGCTCTAGAAGTAGCTGAGCAAAGCGCGGATCAGGCTCGCCGATCTCAACCGCGTGGATTGTTTCTTTTTTGTGAAAAAACATGGGAAGAATTTCCTTATTAATCTTTCAATTGGCTGGCTGCTTTGATTAACCCAATGCTTTTGATGCCAGCCTGCTCATTATCAGACTGAGACCTGCAACGCCCTATCGTCCTAAGAGAGATTCATGGCCGAATTTACCTCCATCTTTAGACTTGTTTAAGACTAGCTCTCAATCGATTCATATTCTGGTTCAACCCAAATCAGTCGATATCAAGCAGTTTTGGATTCATCGCCATTCGATCACTCCTTCAACCAGCTCAAGTACAACCTTCAGTCAGTTTCAACTGACTTCAGCTTTTAGCCCGAAATTTATTTCAGGGCTTCAATTCAGGGCTTCAATTCAGGGCTTCAATTCAGAACACCTCAATCTTCCTCTCCAACACATTCCATCGCAGAATGAACCGTCCCCTGTCGATGATGCACCTTCTGATTTGCAACATAATCGATCGCTTGCTCCAACTGCTTACTTCCCAATGTGAAAACACCATAGCCCTGTTGCCAGCCAAACTTGAGCGAACAGGTCGATCGATGATTCAAGTGATAGGAACTGCTGCCTTTCATCGTTTTGACAAATTCTGCAACCGATAGCTTTGGTGGAATTGAGGCAATTAGATGAATGTGATCGCTCACGCCGCCGATCGCGTGAATGATGCAGCCGATCGCGTCAGCTTTGCCGATAATGTAGTCGTAGAGAATTGATTCGCGATCGAGTGTGATCAGCGGCTGGCGCGATGTTGTTGCCCAGACCAGATGATAGTAGGTGCGCCAGAATGCCATTTGAGCCTTGAAATAAATTTCAGGCTTAAAGCTTAAACCCGTTGAAACGGGTTGGCGATCGCGGGATTACGTGTTGATTGGGGCTTTTTGGATGCTGATGCCGTAGAGATACTGAGATTGCTGTGATTTGCCCTTTGCGGTAAGTTGATTGCGAAGATTGCGGAACGGTGTCGATCGCTCCTCTAACCTTCAACGATTTCCAGAGCGCATCGTTTAGAGACTGACTAAATCTTTGCTGTTTTCATTAAGCTGATAGCGCAGCACGACGAAATCATTTGCAGGCAGAAGCGCCATTGCAAATTCGTTTCCTTGGTCATCTGAAAACTCGATCAAGTATTGGTATGGTTCTTCGTGCTGGTAAATTTCAACGATCGTTCCCACCAATCCGATCGGCAGTTCGATCGATTCATATTCCGGTTCAACCATAATGAGTTGATCGGGTGCGATCGGCTTGAGAATTGCCACAACATCAATCAGTTTTGGATTCATCGCCATTCGATCGCTCCTCTAACCTTCAACGATTTGCCAGAGCGCATCGATCGCATTACGGCTGAACGTGATAGGCGGTGATTGCGATCGCCCCATCGGGACTATAGATCGCTTCAACTCTGCGAAATGTGGGATGGTTCCACCAAACTTTTAATCGATCGCCTTTTGCAGGTGCAGAACCAATTTTGAGATAGCCCGCTTGCTTCATTCGCTGCTCAAATTCGGCTGAAGGTAGAATTTTGAGGTGATTTGTGGCAGACCATCGATTTTGTGTTTATCGAGGGTCATAGCTACCCTGATAGGTGCTGTAAATTCGATATCCTGGCAGCACAAGCGCAGCACCCGCGAAACTGTGAATCGTGCCGGGATAGTTGGTTTCGGGTGGACTGCCGCCGATGCGAATTGCAATCTTGCCAAACCAAAAATATAAACCGGGGACGAGTGCATCCATGCTGTAGGCGATCGCCCGTCGAGAATCACCAACAGCAGGCGATCGATCGGTGTAATCGGTTTGCTCCCCATCAATCTTCATTTGATTTTCCCTCCAACCGTTCTACGAGTTTAACGCGATCGCGCAGCGCTCCCGGAACGGTATCGCCCTCTAATTCAAGAAATGCGATCGCTCCTCTAACCTTCAACAATTTGCCAGAGCGCATCGATCGCATCTCCCACATTCTCCGAATCCTGATGCTGCTCGATCCATTGAATGATCAGGGGTTGAATTGAATCGTTTGTTTTGCCCAATTTGCTCAGTGCGTCCGCTGCCTTCCATCGTACACTTGAGTCTTCATTCTTAAGACGTTGCACTAGTGCTTGGACAATCGCTTCTGTAGCTCTTTCTAAATTGCCCAATGCGTTCGCTGCACTCCATTGTACATCTGAATCTTCATCTTCAAGACGTTGCATGAATGCTTGGACAACCGCTTCTGTGGTGATTTCTAAGCTACCTAATGCATCCACTGCAATCCATCGCACGTTTGAATCTTTATCCTCAAGACATTGCACTAGAACTTGGATGACTGCTTCTGTGGTGCTTCCCAGCCTGATTAATGCATTCGCTGCACTCGATCGCACACTTGAATCTTCATCCTCAAGACATTGCACTAGTGCTTGGACTGTTTCTGTGGTGCTTCCTAACTCGCCCAGTAGCTCTGCTGCCCTCGATCGCACATCTGCATCTTCATCCTCAAGACGTTGCATGAGTGTTTGAATGACCTCTTTAGCGCTTCCTAACCTGCTCAATGTGAATGCTGCCCTCGATCGCACAAGTGAAGATTCATCCTCAAAACATTGCACTAGTGCTTGGACAACTGCTTCTGTGGCGCTTCCTAAACTGCCCAATACCGATGCTGCCCTCGATCGCACACTTGAATCTTCATCGTCAAGACATTGCACTAGAACTTGAACTTGAACAACCGCTTTTGTGGCGCTTCCTAACCTGCTCAATGCGAATGCTGCCCTCGATTGCACAGCCGAATCTTTATCCTCAAGTTGATGCAATAGTTCTGCAACAACTGCTGCTTTTCACCCAGTTCTACTTGATACTTCCGCAATCGATATTCTTCGATCGCGTCAGCTTTAGCTTTTATCAGTTGCAGCGTTTCGGCCTCGAATTCAGTTTCGTTGAAGCTGCAAAGAATCTTAAAGACTTGGGGGTGAATTTGCTTGCCAATTTTATTAGCGTTGCTCACTTCTAGCTCAAGCAGAGGAACTAAGATTTCTGATAACAGCTTTGGATCGATCGCCTTCAATCCTTTGACATTTTCTGCAAGACAGCGACCCGCAAACAGCAAATCTCGATGGAGCCATTGTTCGTAGGGGCTGTTGGCATTGAGAATTTTACGAATCGCGATCGCAGCTTTTTCGGGGCTTGTTGAGCGACCAGCAGCAGCAGCACTTCGCGCCAGTGCGGATCGTGCAGATGGTTTTCAATGTGCGTCAGGACAATTTCAAAATCCTCATTGTCGCGCTGATAGTTGATTTCTTGAGTGGTCAGATATTCCTGAAACGTCTTGTGAACAAACGCATAGCACTCTTGCCCCTGTTCATTCATCAAACCCGTTCGATCGCAAATAAACTCCAGAAATCGCTTGGCTTCTTCTCTCGCCTGATACAGTTCGATCGATTTTTGTTGTTTAATCATGCGGCTGAGTTGCTGAAACAGTTCATCGCGATCGATCACCGTTCCGCCTTCGCTGTCGCCCGAATTGCCCTGCGAATGCACCCAATACGCCACGCTTTCCATCAGTCGCCGCAAATCATCAAGCTCCAGATATTTCAGGGCGGTATGATTTGTCAGTTCCTTGTTTTTATCCCAGTTCAACAGCAGCGTTTCCACCGCTTTGTCATACAGCTTATGCCGCTGCTTCGGCAAAACCGCCTGATAGCGATGAATCAGCGCCACGATCGTCAGCAACAGCGGATTGCGAGCCAACAGCTTGATGCGATCGTTCCCCTCAAACGCTTTCTTGAGGCTGTCCTTTCGCCGCTCCGCCTCCGCCTTGTCCGGCACACGACTGTCATACCACTTGTCGATAAACAGATTCATCTGATCGTCGTTAAACGGCTGAAGCTCATAGTGCGGAAACTCCTCCGTGCGAAAAAAGTCGCGCCGATAGCCCGCTGGACGTGAAGTAACGATCGCCCGATTCAGCCGATACTGTCCCAAAAATTCTCGATGCACTGCACCAGTTTCGATCGCTTCGTTTCATCCGCAACTTCATCCAGCCCATCGAGCAAAATCAACGCCTGTCCGCGATCGAGCCAATACTCAAAAAATCCCGCAGGCAGCGGCTTCACCGACATCGTTTTCTCAGCGTGAAATTTCGCAAAATCCGCGATCGACATCTCTGGATGCAGCGCCCAATCACGAATCCGAATCAAAATCGGCAGCAGCAACTCTTTTGTATCCGCCTGCAATCCTTCTGCATCACTCCGCAATCCTTTTGTATCCGTCTGCAATCTTTCTGTATCGACCTGCAATACTTTTATATGCGGTGGCAATGCTTTTGGATTGGCTTGCGATGCTTTTAGATTGGCCTGCGATGCTTTTGGATTGGCTTGCAATGCTTCTGCATTCGCTGACGTTGCTTTTGCGATCGCCTCCCTTGCCAATGTCACCGCAAAATAGCTCATCAGCGTCGTCTTCCCTGAACCGGGCGCACCCAGCAAAACCGTTTTCGATCGATTCTGCGTCAATAGCTGCTGAGCCGAAAATCTTCTGCCTGTGCGATCGAGTTGCGATCGGAACTGCTGCTCTTGCAAGAGTTGCGATTGGCGATCGATCCCTTCACTGAAGCGCAGGAAAAATCTGATCCAAACGCAGACTTTTCCTCTAAAACATCCTGCATTACAAAAATCTGTGCCAGCTTTTCCGCCTGCTCAATTTCGCCACTCTCAACCGCCACGCCCAAAACCGCACATCATCAAACCAGTTCGCAAGCTGCGTCAGATAATCAACTTTTGCAACCCGATACGATAAAAATGCGCTGGTTTTCTCAAAATAAGCTTGAGCGAAAGCGTCTAGCCAAGGTTCTAGGGCAATTTCTACGATCGGAATGTTGCCTGCAACCTGCTTTGCCGCCTCAACTAAATAGGCAACCTCTGGTATTCCTTCATCATCCAAAGGCTTTTGTAATTCACGCTGCACACCCGGATGCTCCAGCAGCTTTCTTAAAAAATCGCTGGTCTGCTTGTCATCACACCGATAAAACACATTCTGAATCTTTTGCTCAAGCTTGAGCGCTTCGGCCTTGTGCAGCCCTGCTTCGATCGCAATTTGCAACTCAGATGGATTCAGCTTATTTTTTGCAGCCGTTGCAACGACTTTTGCAACTTGTGGCAACGCTGCCTTAAGAATTCCACCTGCGATCATTGAAGGTTCCATTGTTCCGCCTGCCCAAGCTACTTAACCGATTATGGCCTGTAGAAATTGCAGCGCGTAGCAGGTTCGATCGCCCTATCACGGATACCAAATTGCTTCGATCGCTTCCGCCCGATCGATCGCCTCGGCTCGATCGCCACTCTCCAATAAAACCGTGACGTGACCGAGTTTGCGACCGGGGCGCAATTCCGTTTTACCGTACCAGTGGACGAAAGTTTGCGGCAGTTGGGCAAGTCGATCGCGCACATCGGCATAGTCAGAATGGGACGATTCATAGCCCAGCAGATTCACCATCACGGCTCCGGGACACTTCATCGCGGTTGAGCCAAGCGGCAAATTGCAGACGGCTCGCAACTGCTGCTCAAACTGCGAAGTTTCGCAAGCTTCGATCGAAAAGTGGCCGGAATTGTGAGTGCGCGGCGCAACTTCATTGACGAGGACGCGATTGTCTGAAGTCAAAAATAGCTCGATGCCAAAAATCCCAACGGCCTGTAGGGAAGTGACGAACTGACGGGCGATCGACTCAACTTTTTGCCGAACTTCGATCGACAAATCATTCGTCACCAAAACGCGCCGACAAACCTGATCGTGCTGCTGCGTTTCAACCACCGGATAAGTAACGATTTCGCCTTGTTGCGATCGCGCCACCATCACGGCCAACTCGCGCTCAAACGGGACAAATTCTTCCAAAAGCGGCTGCGGAAGGTTCGGTGCGTCGTCGGGCGATCGCAAAATAAACGTTCCCTGTCCGTCGTAGCCGTGCCGTCTTGCTTTGAGGACAACCGGAAAGCCGAATTGACTGAGTGCCGTTGGATCGGTTAATTCGATCGCAGCAAATCGCGGAACAGGCGAACCAATCTTTTGAAAAAACTGTCGCTGATCGTATTTGTCGAGCAGCGGTTCAAGGACGTTCAACTGAGGAAAAAATGGAACACCCGCGATCGATCGCAGCCCGTCCAAATCGACAAATTCATTTTCAAAGGTGATTACGTCACAGCGCTCGCTCAGTGCTGCCGTTGCCTGAGCATCATCGATCGCCGCCAAAATCACCTCATCCGCAATGCACACAGCCGGATCGTCAGCGTTGGGCGTCTGCACGATTAGCTTCAGGTCGAGCGATCGCGCTGCCGTCGCCATCATCCAGGCCAACTGTCCGCCGCCAATCACACCGACGCGCATCATCGACAGCCCAACGACTCGCGAGTGTTGACTTGCGTTTTGGCGTTGATGCCGTCTGCTCTGGCACAAAGCTCTTTGATTTGTGAACCGTCAAGAATCGCGTCCGTGAAGTCGGCTCCGGTGATGTTGGTGTCCACGAAGGTCGATCGCAGCAAAATCGCCTCGGTGAAGTTGGCGTTGCCCAGATCGGAGCCGTCAAACTTGGCTTGATCGGCCAGCGCGTTCGTGAAATCTGCGCCATGCAGATCGGCCAGCGTCAGAACGGACGCGCTGAACACGGCTCCGCGCACATCCGCATCGCGAAAGTTCGACCCTTCCAGATTGGCGTTAGAAAATTCTGAGCCTTGCAGTTCTTGCCCGGAAAAATCATGGCCTTTCAGTTCCGCGTTGCTAAACGACATCGGCATCGTCCAGTCCGCCAAGGCGGGCAGACTCCACGAGGTGATGCACAGCCAAGAGGTGATGCACAGCAGCAAAATCGTAGCCAACCAGCGAATGATCATGACAAGAAGCGGGGCGCGTCTTTTCTATCTTGACAGGATCAGTAGGCGTTTACAGAAAAGACGCGAGATCTCGCGTCTTTACGGGGTGTCTGGTATCGACGGTTTCTTAGCGCATCACCTGATAGTAACTACGGCGAACTTTCGGCAGTTTGGGCTGGTCGAAGTCAGTGTGGCTGTAGTGGCGTTGTTCCAGCCAGGTGAGAACGTCTGATTCGCTGAGGTTGTGAACCGATCGACCCGTTGCCGGATCGTAGCCGTTCCAAGCAGTTTGACCGTTGCGATCGATCGATTCCCACAGGCGCGGTTCGGTCGATCCTTTCAGGTCAGCAACAACGGCTTGCCAAAAGTCCTGAATTTTCTGCTTTAAAGTTTTTCTTGGGGGCGTAATCAGTTCGAGCCGCTGATACTCTTTCCAATCCATTGAAGATTTCATATTGGCTTCCTCGGCAAATTTGTCGTTTTTAATACATTTTTATTCTAATTTCTCTGGTAAGGAAAAACCAAGCTAAACATGCATTGCTTATCATGAGGAAGAATTGATGAATCGATCGATCAGAATTCTGCTTGAAGCGACAGAAAAATTTGTGTCGGCCAGAGCAAAACGGTTGACAATGGACTTTTACTGTTAGTGGGTAAACTGTGAGCCGCGCTAGCGACAGTCTGAGAACCAATCGTCAACTGAAGCTTTCGCAACTCCGCATTTTGGTCGCGGTGGCGGAGGCGGGCAACTTCAGCGAGGCTGCCCTGAATCTGCAAATGTCGCAGTCTGCGGTCAGCCACGCGATCGCCACCTTGGAAGATCAGCTTGGCGTAATCCTGCTCTCACGCGGACGCTATGGGGCGCGGCTGACTCCCACTGGCGATCGGATCGTCACTCATGCCCGCGAGATTGTGCAGCGCATCGAGTCGATTCAGTATGAAGCGGAACTTGCGAAGGCTGGAAGGCGGACAGGTGCGGATTTGCACGTTTCGCAGCGTGGCGGCGCGACTGATGCCGCAGGTGATCGCTCGGTTCCATCAGCGGTTTCCCTCGATCGCGGTCAGCCTCAGCGAGCGGGAAGACTATCCGCACGTTGAGCAGGCGTTGCGAGAAGGTCAGGCGGACATCGGCTTCACGTATCTGCCAGCCAGTGACGAGTTCACGACCTGGGAACTGCTGCGCGATGAGTTTGTTGCCCTGCTGCCGCCGAATTTTCGGTCTGCAAAACCGCAGCTAAGCTGGGCGGAACTGGCTGCCCAGTCGTTCATTTTGCCGCCGGATGACGTGATGATGATGAGCGTCCGGCGGCACTGCCTCGAACACGGCTATCGGCTGAAGGTGGCGTATGAAATGGACACGGATTCTACGATCGTCAGTCTGGTTGCTCAAGGGTTGGGCGCGACGATTTTGCCGCGCTTGGCGGCGGCTCCGATTCCCGCCAATGTGCAGGTTTTCAGTTTGCCAAAGCCGCTGTTTCGCGTGATTGGGATCGCAGTTTTGGCGGATGCGCTGCATGTTCCCGCCGTTTTTGCGTTTCTGGACGTGCTGAAGGAAGAAGCCCGATCGCTCGCCTCGTAATCGCTGGCCTCGTAACGCTTCAAGCTTGCCCGTAAGCCAATTCGCCCAGAATGTACGTCGCGTGAACGGCGCGATCGTCTCCCATGATCATGAGGCTGAAGATTCGATCTGCTAATTCGTCTAGTGAATCCGGCAAGTTTTCGGAATTTCGGAAGGCCATGATTGGGGTCGATCGCAAATCCAAAACGACAAAATCCGCTTCTTTTCCTACTCCAAAATTGCCGAGCCGATCTTCCAATCGCAGCGCTTTTGCTCCGCCCAATGTGACTAAAAATAAGGCTTGAAACGGCGTAAGTTTCTGTCTTCGCAATTGCACAACTTTATAGGCTTCATTCAAGGTTTGTAGCATCGAGAAACTTGTGCCGCCGCCGACATCTGTTCCCATGCCAACTTTTACCGGGGAATCGATCGATTTTGCCCGTTCTAAATTGAATAACCCACTACCTAAAATAAATTAGATGTGGGACAAAAAGCGATCGCCGCCTCTGCTTCTGACAACCGCTGAAATTCGGTTTCAGTCAGGTGAATGCCGTGCGCGAAGATCGATCGATTGGTGACAAGTTGGGCGCGATCGTACACATCCAAATAGCCATCAGCCTGCGGAAATAGCTCTTTTACCCAGGCAATTTCATCGGCATCTTCTGAAAGATGCGTATGCAGATAAACGCTGGGATATTCTGACAGCAATTTTCCGGCGAGCTGCAATTGTTCATCCGTTGAAGTCGGCGCAAATCGGGGCGTGACGGCGTAGCGCAATCGGTTTTTGTGATGCCATTTTTCGATCAGTTGCTTGCTGTCGTGATAGGAAGATTTTGCCGTGTCGGTGAGGAAATCGGGCGCATTGCGATCCATCATCACTTTGCCTGCAATCATGCACAGATTGAGGCGATCGGCTTCTTCAAAAAAAGCTTCGACTGATTCAGGGAACACGGCTGCAAACACTAAAGCTGTCGTGGTTCCATTCCGCAAAAGCTCTTGCAGAAAGACCGAGGCGACTTTTTTTGCATATTCTTTATCTTGAAATTTCCGCTCGGTTGGAAAGGTGAATTTGTTCAGCCATTCCAAAAGCTGTTTGCCATAGGCAGCGATCATTTCGGTTTGCGGAAAGTGGATATGCGTGTCAATGAATCCTGATGTGATCAGCAGGCCAGTATAGTCGGTAATTGGAACATTTGGGTGTTTCGATCGCACCGCTTTCCAACTTCCCAACTCCTTAACTTTGCCGTCTTCAACGACCAACAACCCATCCGCAAAATAGCGGACGCTTTGCGATTCGTCGGTAAAAAACGGATCGTCTGTGAAGTCGAGAAAGGCGGCGCGGAATGCTTTGACAGAAGGCATAGTTGGCAGTTCGATCGATCGCTCCCAATTCTAAGCAGATTTGGCGCGATCGATTCTGTTCATTCAGGGCGAAAGCGGCGGCGGAAATTGGATCAGGTCGATCGCGGTTCCGTGTCCGATCGGCAAAGCAAATTCTAAGTTGGTGTCGGGGCGGGCGATGATGTGGTGGGACAAAATTTCGCCGCCGTTGACGCGGGTGACGGCGCTCAGTCCGGCTGCGATCGCGGTTTGGACTTCGGCCACTGCGCCGCGAATGATCACGGTGATGCGTCCCAAGTCGGTGTTTTCGTAGCCGACCAGCGTAACCTGCGCGGCTTTGCACATGGCGTCGCCTGCTTCGATCGCGGCGGGAATGCCCGCTGTTTCAATCATGCCAATTGCTACTGCCATACTGCTTGTCTCTAATCGCTTTTCGACGTTTGATTTCTTCGCCGTCCGCGTCCCTCGTGCTGCTCCCTTCCCAACGGACAATCCTCAAAGTCCCCCATTCATGGGGGATTTAGGGGGCTTCCTTTCGTCTTTGCACTCCTTTACCAACAAAATCCCCCAAATCGCCATCGCCCGCAAATAATGACTCGCCCGAAACGTTCCCATTGCGGTGATCGCTTCCGGTGTGCGAAATTGCAGGCCGTTTTCGTAGATTTGGTGAACGACGGCTTCCGTTAGGCGCATCGCCTCATCGGGCATCTCCATCTGGTGGAGGAAGGCGGCGAGGCCGAAGTTGATGCCTGTCCAGACTTCGAGCGGATGGGTGTCGTTGGGGTTGAGCGGGGTTCCGTCGGGGCGGAGGCCGTTGGCAGCGCCGAATTTGCCCTCATGGAATTTGAGGAAGCAGGCATCGTAGACGGTCTGGAGGCTCGATCGCGCCTGTTCCGGCGGCACAATGTCAGGCAGTTCCAACAGTCGCGCATAAAACTGGCCGCAAAGCTGATCGGCCATGACAACATCGGAACCGCTTTGCGTGTCGAGGCGATAATACTGGCCGTTCCATAAGGTTTCGTAAACAGGGCGAGCCACATCGAGCCACGCATCAAACCTGCCGATCGCTTCCCGCAAAGCGTCTTGTTTTTCTGGCTGATGTGTCAGCAAAATCTGCCCGATCGCGATCGCCGCCTCCAACGCCGCCAACCACAACCCGCCACAATACGCGCTCACGCCTTGTAATCGCCAATCGTCAAAGGTTTGGTCGGGTGCGCCGGAATTTTCCGGGATGCCGTTGTTGTCGTGGTCGAAGGTTTTGAGGTAGGCAAGGGTGAGGGCGATCGCCTCCCAACATTCCGCCAAAAAACGCCACATCCGTCCTTCCCGTGAAGACAAAATCGCGATACACCTGTAAGACAAAATCGCAGCCCAAGTCTTTCCACTGGTTGCAGTCCTGATAGCTGGTGTAGTTGGTTTGCTCCCAAGGATGTTCATTCGGTGCGCCCAGGTCGTGCGGGGTGGCGTCTTTGACTTTCCGAAGCGCATGTGGACTGTCCATTTTCTGCACGAAGTAGTAGCCGATCACGCGGGTGCGATCGTCCGACTGGGGAATGGCGCGGGCAAACGATCGCAGCACAGCTTTATCGAGTTCCGGCCACAGCATCAACAGCGCAAACGAGCCATACAGCCGCACGTCCAGGCTTTCGTACCAGCGGTAGTCGAGGCACTCCAGCACGGCAAATCGCCCGATCGAATCACGATCGCTGGCCGCACTCCACAAGGTTCCGCCCTGCGTCAGGTCATAGAGTTCGTTGAACAAGGCCATTTTGAACCAGTCGGGCAGGTCGGCACGATCGCAAATCGGCTGCTGCCAATCGCAAATCTGCTGTCGCCATTCCTGATAGTGGTCGAGTCCGGCTTGCGCGATCGCCCAGGCATTTTTGCCGCTGCGTCCAAAAAAATCGGTGTAGCGCCGAAAATCAATCACGCCTTCCGCAAACTCGGTGACGGGAAAATCCCACGCCAGCACAAACGGAATCGATCGCACTTCGCCCGGAGCCAAAGTGATGCGAACGGCGATCGCTGCTCCAATTTGTTCTCCCTCAGCCGCCACCGTTTCATCGGCACAGTTCGCCAGCGATCCGTCCTGCGAAAAGGTTTGCCACAAATCGCCGCCGTCGCCTGCTGGATTCCAGCGCGTGTGATAGAAAAGTTCGGCGTTTTCAGCCTGTGAAGCAATTACCCATTGTCCATCACCTTCAGTGGCAGTCGCAAAGCTGCCGTCGAGAATGCAGCCGATTCGATCGCGCAGCGCTCCCGGTACGGCATCGCCCTCCTGCACCAGTCGATCGAAGTTTCCCGTACTTTCCCGGATGCGCGGCTGATATTTATACACGGGGCTGCCATCATCCCGCATTTTCACGTCCGGCGACTTGAGCGTATTCGTGAACCAGCCGACCATGTTCTGCCAGGAAAGCAGAATGCTCAGCGTGATCGGACGATCGATCGGATTCTCAATTGTCCAGTTGAAAATTGCGATCGGATAGCTCGTCTCTCGATAGTTACCCGCCCAAATTGGCGAAAACTGCTCACAAGTCAACTTCGCCGCAAACTCATTCTCATAAACAAACCAGCTACGCGGATACAGCGCGTGATAACAGCCAGCGTGGTAACTACCGCTGTCGGCTGTTTCCCCAACACGCGACACGCGACACGCGACACCCGGCCACCACTGCCACGCGCCCAAACTCCCATCCTGCGCCGCCTCCGTACAAGCGATCGCCCGTCCTGCCTCGCCTTCCACCTGCTCAAACACGCTGAACTGACAGGCGGGCATTGACTCAAACCAGTGTTCGCCGCCGTCGATGTGCCACAGGTTGAAGTCGCCCGGTGCGATCGCCCCACGCAGCCCGCCCCAAAGCCGCCCAGGGGCATTCCGTCGCCAGGGACCATCGTCTAGATTGCTGGCATAGCGGACGGTGTAGGGATTTTCCCAGCCCAGTCCGATCGATCGCGTCCAGGCACAAGCGGGAATTTCGGGCAGAGGGGCAGAATTTTTCATCTCCCGATTTTACAGCTTGGCGATCGATTTGCTCTGCTGGCCGACAAGCGCGATCGAAAGATGAAGATGTCAGTAAAATTACTGATAAGAGCTATACGGATTGACAAATTCAATTGCTTCTGGTTCAGTGCGAGATTGTGAAGGGCTGGTAAAGAGTGACTGCTGGCACACAGTTTTATATGAGGATTTACTGAGTATCCGGTTTTTCTTCCATAAAATTTTTTATGCTGCTTTCAGTGAGATCCCGCGATCGTTGGGGTCTTCGGTTTGTTTCTGATTATCGGATTCACTTTTTTGGTGCTTGGAGGCACTGAAACCATGTCATCTACCCTCGTTTTGATTGACGCTGCGATCGATCACGTGGCCTTGCTTGCCAGCGGCGTCAGTGATGATGCAACGGTTGTTATTCTCGATCCCCAGCAAGACGGCGTTGCCCAAATTAGCGCAATTCTGGCGGCGCAAAATTCGCTTGATAGCGTTCACCTGTTCTCACACGGCGCACCCGGAACGCTTCAGCTTGGTGCAACCACACTCAGCCTCGATTCGATCGATGCCGAGAACCTTGCTCCTTGGCAGCAAGCCCTCCGCCACGCCAACTTGCTGATCTATGGCTGTCGCGTGGCGGCAGGAGAAAGGGGGCGATCGCTTTTTGCAAAAACTGCATCAGCGCACCGGGGCAAACATTGGCCGCCAC
>JAAUTJ010000659.1 GCA_012031475.1 Leptolyngbyaceae cyanobacterium SM1_3_5
TTGCTGAACTCGTCCCCAACTGGATTACCAGCCTCGAGGTCGCCGCTTCATGCGCTGGGGTGATGGCGATCTGCGGTTCCCCGCCCATTCGCTGGCTGGTGACGCTGCTGGATGCCGAAGTTTTGCCGATCGAACTCCAAAACGGCTCAGAAACCTGCACCAGCGGACGCACCTCCCAAGGTCATCGCGTCTTGCATCCTCAACCTGTGCCAATCGATCGCGCCGAGAGCTACGTCGAATTCTCCGGCAGGCGGCGATCGAAGTCGATCCCCAGCAACGACAGCAGCAGATTCAGGCGGCGGCAGCAGCAGCCGCGCAAAAAATCGGCGGCGTGGTGTCGATCGATCCTGATTTGCTAGAGGAAGTGACCAATCTGGTTGAAACCACGACCGCAGTAGTCGGCAAGTTCGACCCTGCGTTTCTTGAACTGCCGTCTGAAGTGATCGTGACGGAGATGGAAAGCCACCAGCGCTATTTCCCCGTCCTCAAATCCGCCGACTCGATCGAACTGCTGCCCTATTTCATCACCATTTCTAACGGCGATCCGGCTAAATCTGATGTAATCGCCGCAGGCAACGAGCGCGTCATCCGTGCCCGACTTGCAGACGGCAAATTTTTCTTTGATGCCGATCGCACCCAGCCGCTCGAAAGCTACCTGCCGCGCCTTGCTCAGGTCACGTTCCAAGAAGACCTCGGCTCAGTCCGCGAAAAAGTCGATCGCATTGTCCAAGCTGCCGATCGCATTGCCGACCAGCTTGCAGTAGACGGGGAGGAGCGATCGCATATCCAGCGAGCCGCCCTGCTGTGCAAAGCCGATCTGGTCACGCAAATGGTTGGTGAATTCCCAGAACTGCAAGGCGTGATGGGGCAAAAATACGCGCAAAGCAGCGGCGAACCCGAAGCCGTCTCGATCGCCATTTTCGAGCATTATCTGCCGCGTGGAGCCAGTGACAATCTGCCGCAAACGCTCACAGGTCAAGTCGTTGGACTGGCCGATCGCCTCGATACCCTAGTCGGCATTTTCAGTTTGGGAATGCTGCCTTCCGGCTCATCCGATCCGTTTGCCCTCAGACGGGCGGCGAACGCGATCGTCAACGTCCTCTGGTCTACCAGCCTGCCCATCAACCTTGGCGAACTGCTTGAGCAAATCATCATCGATTTTGCTGCCGTCAAGCCTACCTCAGCAACGCTACTGCCCCTGCTGCGCGACTTTTTTCTGGTGCGGATGCGATCGCTTCTGCAAGAAGACCAAGCGATCGACTACGACCTCGTAAACGCCGTTCTGGGCGAGAACGATGCGATCGCGGCAGAACGCGCCCTTGCCAACCCGATCGATCTGCGCGATCGCGCTCACTTCCTGCAAACCATCCGCCAAACCGGACTGCTTGATTCCATCTACGAAACCGTCAACCGTGCGACTCGCCTCGGCGCACAGGGCAACCTCGACTTCGATCGCCTCGATCCGGTTGGCATTGTGCAGCCAAATTTGTTTGAGCAACCATCCGAGCAGGCTTTCTACGATGCGATCGTGCAGCTTGTCCCTGAAACCGAAGCAGCCAGCGCGATCGCAACTATCAAAAGCTCGTCGATGGCTTGGTGGGGATCGCGCCAGTCGTCAGCAACTTCTTTGACGGCGAACAAAGCGTTTTGGTGATGGCAGACAATCTCGATATCCGCAGCAACCGACTCAATCTATTAGGGCTGTTGCGTAATCATGCGCGGGTGTTAGGAGATTTCGGGGCAATCGTCAAAAGCTAAGAATCCGTCAGTTCGATCGGTTAGCAGAGGCCAGAGGGCAGGAGGCAGGAGGCAGGAGGAAACCCATGCGGCTGTTCCTCCTGCCTCCTGCCCCGCTTCACCCTACTAACAGACAAGACAAAAACGACGGGCAAAAATTTCTGTGGAAAAAGTTCCAAAAACCCTTGACGACCTGTAGCGTGTTTGTAGTATAACTGTAGTATCAAGAGAACACGGCAGGAGACAACCCCATGAACCTCTGTTTCCTACATCCAATTCCAGCTCGACGATTCTGGAAACCCCGTCGATCGAACGAGCCGATGCAGTCCGCATCTGTCCGTCCAGCCAATCACGTCCAAGCGATTCGCAAGCTAGAACACCTTTATTTTTTAGAGCGGCGCGGCTTGCTCTAGTCTGCGGTTCGATCGCCTGTTCGATCGCCACTTGAACCTTGAAACCGAAATGCCATTTTCCAACTTGTTAAAACTTGTCAAACTGTTGATTTATTCAGCTTTTTGACAGTCTTGGGGCTGTAGCTCAGTCGGTCAAGAGCGCCTATCTGTCGAATAGGAAGTCGCCAGTTCAAATCTGGTCAGCCTCGCTTGAAATGAGAGATGAAATCAGCTTCTCATCTCTCATCTTTATCGAATGTCCGAGTCGCCAAGTGGGAAGGTATCAGTCTGCAAAACTGACAGCGTGGGTTCGATTCCCACCTCGGACTCCACCTGTTGCAGCGTAGCTTAATCGGGCAAAGCGCCAAGCTCATACCTTGGTCATTGCGGGTTCAAATCCCGCCGCTGCGACCAATTGTAGAGATGCGGATTCAGATTTCGCCGCATCCTCCCAAAACGCATTGCCTCAAAGCTCAAGTGGCAGAGCGGGCGGCTGTTAACCGCAAGGTTGCAGGTTCGATCCCTGCTGGGGCAGTTTTTGAAGGATGAAAGATGAGGGATGAAGTGGGCGGTTGGTGAGTACAGGAGTGGGGGCTTGAATTTGCCCTATTCCAACCTTAACTTGTGGGAAACTAAGCAAAGCTGCCCATCAAGATGCGATCGATGGATATTTGGACGGAAATTCTACAGTTTGCTGAAGCAACAACCGCGCAGGTCGGCCAGCAGCTTCTCGCTGATTTTGGTCGCGTACAGGCCGCCGAAAAAGCGGATGGTAGCTTGGTTACGCAGTCCGATCGCTGGGCAGATGAAGTCATTAGATCTGCGATCGCTTCCCGATTTCCCGATCACGGTGTTTTAAGCGAAGAAGTCGCGCATGCTGCTTGACTGACAAAACTAGGGGAGGCTGAAACGAAAGCTAGGAGGGAAGCAGAGCTTGATTTAAGCTGGAAAGTTACCACACCTAACAGCAAAACCAATGGCTCCCACTTCCCGACTCTATATGCGTTGAATGATTTCCTGCGTCAATGTGACATC
>JAAUTJ010000660.1 GCA_012031475.1 Leptolyngbyaceae cyanobacterium SM1_3_5
GACCAGGAAGCGCAATACCAGATAGGGCACCAGAAAAAACAAGATGATGGCCAGCTTGTACAGCGCCATCGCCAGATAGTGAATGGCGCCCAGTTGCTTGCGCGAAATCTTGAACAACTTCCCGTGCAGCTTGTGCATGCTATTGCGCAAGAAATAGAAGGCCACGAACCAGAACAACAGGATGCCCCAGTTGATCAGCACGGACCAGCCGAGGAGGGTACGGAGAAATTCGACGGTCATGATCAGCTCCTGTGGTACCGCACAAGCGGCGGCGAAGAATCCGGTCGGATTCTGACGCCCTTCCCCGCGAAATCCAGCACAATTTTCGCTTTTCCGCCTGACCCGGATCAGGTTCCGCGCAGGCGCTCGTCGCGATCGATGCGTCCGTCAACCAGATGGATCTGTCGGCCGGCGCGCAGGGCGTAATCGGGTTCGTGCGTTACCAGCAAAATCGTACAGCCTTGTTCTTTGGCGAGCGTTTGCATCATTTCAACGACATCACGACCCGATTTTTTATCGAGTGCAGCGGTTGGTTCATCGGCTAACACGATTTTGGGACGACTGACCAAGGCACGAGCGATCGCCACGCGCTGTTTTTGCCCGCCCGACAGCGCATCAATGTAATAGTCGATTCGGTGGCTCAGTCCAACTTTTTCTAAAACCTCAACGACGGCTCGATCGAGGTCTTTTGCAGGTAGATGATCGTGCAGTTCCAGCGACATCCGCACATTTTGACGGACGGTTAAAAAGCTCATTAAATTGTGCGCTTGAAAATATAGCCAATATTTTTACGAAGTTGGTAAGCTGTCGCTTGTTTGCGCCTTTCACCTCTTGCCCTAAAATTGTGAGGCTACCTTCCTGCGCCGATCGCAGCCCTCCCAATAGCGTCAACAGCGTGGTTTTACCGGAACCTGAAGGCCCGTCATAATTACGATTTCTCCAGCCGCGATCGACAGATTGATGTCAAACAATACCTGTTTGCGAAGCGCTCTTTCTCCAAAATAGTGGTTAAGATGACGAGTGCAAATGACCGCTTGCGGTGCAGCAACAGGCTGAGTTTTTTGGAATTAAACTGTAAAAGCATTAGCAATATTTTTGAGTGATTCAACCTGGAATTAGAAAATATCGGCTGGATCAGCCGTGCGTAGCTTGTGCATTGCCACAGTTCCCGAAGCAATGCACATGATTAAAGTCAAAACCAAAACGGTGACGGCACGAAGCAGCGTCATTCCGATCGGTAATCGGGTCGCAACTTGGGCAATTTGGTAGAGTCCTATCGACAACGCAAAGCCTGGAAGAAAGCCTAAAACCGCGAGAATAATTGACTCTTGAATCAGAACACCAACCAGATAGCGATCGCTATAGCCCATTGCTTTTAAGGTGGCGTATTCCGGCAGATGATCAGACACATCCGAGTAAAGTACCTGATAGACAATCACGGTTCCCACGATGAAACCCACGACGGCACCGAGTCCAAATACAAAGCCGATCGGCGTGGCATTCGCCCAGTAAGCTTTTTCACGAGCCGCAAAATCTTCGACCGTCAAAACATCAATATCGGACGGCAATCTGGCCGCGATCGCCGCTTGAACTTGGGCGCGATCGGCTCCGGGCTGCAAGCGAATTAAACCGACATCGATCGCGTCTGGATGGCGATTGGGAAATAGCTGCATAAAGGTTGAATCGCTGGTGATCACATTGCCATCTGCAACGAAAGACGCGCCCATTGTGAACACGCCTGCCACTTGAATCAGCGATCCATTCATTTCTGTTTCCAGAAAATTGGATTGCTGAAACAGCGACGCGATCGCGCCATATTCCGGTCGGCCTGCTTGATCAAACACGACGCGATCGAGCATTTTAAGCTGATCCAAATGTTGATTAATATCGCTGGCTTTGAAGGCAGAATTAGCCGGATCGATGCCAAACACGAGAATGGGGCGATCGGTATTTGTGGTAGGATTTCGCCACAGTCCTTTGTCCACCTGGAGCCAGCCGATCGACTCAACGCCGGAAATTCCAGTAGCTTGATATAAGTTCGCTCTGGAAATACTTTTGACGGCAAAAAACGTTTCAAACTGCGGATTGACTAAGAATAGATCGGCATTCAGCGCATAGTGAGGCCGCACAGAAGTGTCATACAGCGCATCCTTAAAGCCCAGCTGAATAAACATCAAAATATCAGCAAAAGCAATTCCCGCCAAAGAAACCGCCAAGCGCGTTTTTTCGCGGGTTAGCTGATACCAGGCGATCGGCGTTTTGCGGCGGAATTTAACCATTTCATTCTCCTGAAACCCGAAAATGACTACCGCTCGATCGCCACCTGCACCTGCAAATTGGTCAGCCCTGCCACCTGTTGACTTTGCGCGGAATCAAGGCGAATTTTCACTTCAATCACGCGGCGATCGAGATTTTCACCGGGCTGATTGCTAAACACATTTTGCTGGCTGACTTCCAGACCCAGTTCGCTGACCGTGCCTGCGATCGTGCCGGGAAATGCCTGACTGGTGACGGCGACTCGCTGGCCGACGCGAACAGAACGAATATCCGTCTGGTAGACTTCGGCCACAACCGCCATGCTGCGAGTTTGTCCCAGTTCCAGCAGGCCGTTTTCTCCAAGTTTTTCCCCCGGCCAAGCGTGAATTTTCATGATCCGGCCTGCGATCGGAGCGCGGATGTAGGACTGATTCAGATCCGCCTGAGTGCGCTGCATGGCGGCGATCGCTCGATCGATTTCCGTCTGAGCAACGCGCGTATCGACGGGGCGAACTTCCTGAATGCGGCTGAGATTCGCTTCGGCTTCACGAATTTGGGCTTGCAGCGTGGAAACCGTGCGATTTTGCTGAGCAGAGGCTTCGAGCAGTTGCGCCTGCGTGGTTTCGACCAGCAGCCGCTTACTGTCTAGCGCGGAGGCCGCGATCGCCCCTTCCAGATACAGCGCGTGGAAGCGATCGTATTCGGTTGTGGCGTTGTCCAGTTCCGCCTGCCGCTGAGCAATTTGGGCAGTTTGCGCGGCAATTCCTCCCTGCAATTCGGCCTGCAAGCGGGCGATCGTGGCCTGCTGCGCGGCAATTTTCTCCAGTTTTTGCGCCTGCTCTCACCTGCTCATAGCGAGACTGGGCACGCGCACCTGCTCTTGGGCTTCTCGCAAGGCCGATT
>JAAUTJ010000661.1 GCA_012031475.1 Leptolyngbyaceae cyanobacterium SM1_3_5
TTCTCCATTCCCCCAGCCCCATCATTACAACTGCCCCCACCTTCTCCACTGCCCAACCCGCCTTCTCAACTGCGGTTGCCGCTGTCTTCACCGCTGCCCTCGCCTCCAAATCGACTCGAACCCTAAGTGGGCGATACGCTTCGCTGCCTTCGGGTGCTTCAAAATTTGAGCTTCGGTTCGATCGTCGGCTAGGGTAGAGCAGAGATACTGTTTCGTGCTGGCGATATGGCCGAACCGCTCATTGAACTGAAAAAAGTCAGCAAAGCTTTTGGCGATAACGTCGTTCTCGACGAAGTTGACTTAACGATTTATCGTGGCGAAGCGCTTGCTGTGATTGGTCCGTCGGGAACCGGAAAATCCACGATTTTGCGGATCATTGCTGGACTGCTCGCCCCCGATGCGGGCGAGTTTGGTGCAGGGGGTGCGCCGGGAAGGACTCGCAGAAGACGGTCAAGACCCGATCGTAATTGGCATGGTGTTTCAGCAAGCTGCACTGTTTGACTCGCTCAATGTCTACGAAAACGTCGGCTTTCGGCTCTACCAGCATTCGCGCCTGTCGCCCAAACGCATCCGCGATCTAGTCAATCAAAAACTGGATTTGGTGGGACTGCCGGGAATTGGCGATCGCTTTCCGGCTGAACTGTCCGGCGGAATGCGGAAGCGCGTTAGCTTTGCCCGCGCCATCATGGAAAATCCTGACGATCCGCAAGATCATCCCGAAATTTTGCTGTATGACGAACCGACAGCCGGACTTGACCCGATCGCCTCAACCGTGATTGAAGACTTGATTCGATCGATCCAGCAGCACTCGAAGGGCTGTAGTACCTATGTAATGGTGACGCATCAGGACAGCACGATTCGCCGCACTGCCGATCGAATTGTGTTTCTCTATCGCGGCAAGGTGCAGTGGGAAGGCTTGGTTTCAGAAATTGACACCGTAGGTGATCCGCTAGTGCGACAATTTTTAGCGGCAGCATTGATGGGCCAATTCAAGCCGCTGGCTAGCTGCGGAGTGGATGGGCAGGCGCTTGAAGCTACAATCGAAAATCTTGCATTCCCCAAGCGCGAGGAAGCACTATGCAATCATCGAGAACCGTTCGAGAAGGGTCAGTCGGGCTACTGATTCTTGTAAGCTTCGGCTTGTTCACTGGGCTGGTGCTGTGGGTGCGCGACGTCAGCTTTGGCAGTCGCAACTACCATTTCGTGGCTCAGTTCGCCAACATTGCTGGAATGCAGGTCGGCGCACCCGTGCGATATCGCGGCGTTGCGGTTGGGCGAATCTCCGACATCCGCCCCGGAGCCAATGCCGTTGATGCAGAACTGGAAATTTCACCCGTCACGACGCTCATTCCCAAAGACGTGCTGATTGAGATTAATCAGTCGGGATTGGTGGGCGAAGCGTCGATCGACATCACGCCCCGCGACACGCAGCCCTTGGACAATCTCGCTACCGATCCGCTCGCGGCGAACTGCGCCAACAGCCCAATCATCTGTGATGGCGATCGCGTCCCCGGTACAATCGGCGTCAGCTTCACCGAACTGCTGCGATCGTCTGCCGAATTTGCCGAACTTTTCACGAATGAAGAATTTGTCAGCGAACTTCGCGCCCTGACGCGCAATTCGTCTCAGGCGCAGTCGGTATCACCTCACTCACTCGTGAAGTCACCGGACTGGCGCGGTCGCTCGATCGACAGGTCAGTACACTCTCAAATTCAGCTTCTGCTTCGACTGCCGAAGTCGGACGCGCTGCCAATCAGGTTGGTCTAACGGCGACTCAGGTGAACAATCTGCTGGCAACCAACCGCACAACTCTTGTCAGTACGCTGGATAATCTCGATCGCGCCAGCAGCAATATCGAGCGCATCACCAACAACCTCTCGCCCGTTTTTGACCAGTTTGGGCAAGACCTTGACCAAAGCCAGTTCATCGCCAATTTAGAGCAGCTTTCGGCAAATGCTGCTCAAGCCTCTAACAATCTGCGCGATCTAACAGAAGCGGTCGGCAGTTCGGATAATGTTCTGCTGCTCCAGCAAACGCTCGATTCAGCCCGTGCCACTTTCCAGAATGCTCAGAAAATTACCGCTGACCTTGACGAACTCACGGGCGATCCCGAATTTCGCCGTGATATTCGCGATTTAGTCGATGGCCTCAGCGGTCTCGTTGCCTCAACGCAGCAGCTAGAACGTCAGGCGCAAATTGCACAGACTCTAACTCCAGTGGCGATCGCGCTCCAAGCTCAGCCAAACTCACCTTCCGCTGCTGCTCCTGTACCCACTCCATCTGTTTCACCTGTGGCCTCGCCCAGCCCTGCTCCCTCGTTGACAGTATCGCCAACGATACAGCTCCATCCATTTGACCCGCGCCACCTTAGCGCCGAACCCTCGCCAACCCGCCCAATAGCTGTCCCACTGCATTGATATTGCGGCGGCCATGAATCAAAAGTAGCCGTCTCTGCTTGCTCACTAGCGAGTGAGCTTCGCTAGTAGTCGGTCAAGCAAATATTGACGAGTCAATCTGGTAAGATTGACCTAATCAACTTCAGGTTAACCGATGGCTAAGAAATACAATGTTGCGCTCACACCTGACGAGCGACAGTTCCTGGAACAATTCACAACAACCGGGAAACACGCTGCCTACCAAATCAATCATGCTCGCATCTTGTTGAAAGCCGATGGCAATCAACCCGAAGGAGGTTGGCGCGACACGCAGATCAAAAGATGCCCTCGACCTCAGCCTTAGAACAATTGAACGAGTCCGACAACGATTCGTCGAAGACGGCATGGAGACGGCATTGCAGCGTCGTCCAGGAGCCGGACGAAACGCGAAGTGACCGGAGAGGTGGAAGCTCACTTGATTGCCTGCGCTGTAGTGCTGCGCCAATCGGACAAGGACGTTGGACGCTGCGACTGTTAGGGCGTGTCATCAATTAGGTAAGCTGGGGTAAGCAGTATCTCATCCAAGCAGACTTCAATGACAACCCGACGCTACGCTCTGCGCGATGACCAGTGGGAGCGAATCAAGGATTATTACCTGGACGCCCAGGGTGTGTTGGCGTCACCGCAAAGAATAATCGGTTGTTTGTCGAAGCAGTGCTGTATCGCTACCGTGCAGGGATTCCCTGGCGCGACTTGCCCGAGCGATTTGGTCATT
>JAAUTJ010000662.1 GCA_012031475.1 Leptolyngbyaceae cyanobacterium SM1_3_5
TCCCCATACATGGGGGATTTAGGGGCTTTCCCAGAACCTTGCAGCAAATCCGCTGACCCAATTCGCGTTCATTTAGCTGTCCTCCGCAAGTAGCTGATTGAGCAGCGCATCGACTTCTTGATCGGAAAGCTGATCGATATCTGGCGATCGATCAACCTTGGGAATCGGCGCAATCGCCTCGACGGGGCGGAGCATCTGCGCTTGGGCGGCGATCGTCGGGGCGGTGAAAAACTGGCGAATCGACACTTCCGCCTGGAAAGTTTGCCGCATCTGGGTAATCACCTGCGTAGCCGAAAGCGAATTGCCGCCTAGCTCAAAGAAATCGTCGTGAATGCCGATCGCCTCCACCTGCAACGCCTGCTGCCAAATCTGCGCGATCGCCCGCTCGATCTCAGTTTGGGGAGCGATCGATTCGGCAGGTCGATCGGGGGCAAACTGCGGTAGTGAGCGGCGATCCAGCTTGCCGTTTGCCGTCAGGGGCAAGGCTTCGAGAAACTGGAAGCGGCTGGGAATCATGTAGGCGGGCAGCTTTTGCCGCAAAAATTCGCGAATCTGGTCGAGAATCGGGGCGGGTGCAGGCGGATTCCACTGGGTTGTCCAAGCCGGATCGATTGCGCCTCCGACTAAGCTGTGTAGCAGAATTTGACTCGGTTCTAGCTGCATCGCCTGCTGGAGCGGTTCAAACGGCAATGCGCCGATCGGACATAAGCCCAAGTCAAAATCGGGAGCCGTTTCCATCAGCAGTTGGCTCATGTAGCCCGCTTCCAAGAGGCAAAAATCTCTGGCTTTGTCTGCGTAGACGGGTGCGATCGCCGCCAGTTGACCAACCAGAAACAGCGAAAAAGCCGACTGCTCAAAAATCGATCGATTGCTGCCGTAATCCACAGCGGGCGCGGCATTCAGCCAAACCAAACGGTGATCGGCGGGATGGTAGTAGTAAACGCCCGCTTCCAGTCCGGTGACGCAATTATCCCGAATCAGCACGTAGGTTTGGACGGGATACAGGCTGCCTGCTGAGGCATAGCGGTGTTTGGGCAGGGGAGCATGGTCGATTTGCTGCTGTCGCAAACTGCCGAGAAGGTTGCTGAGTTGCGTCAGCGCGATCGAGTCGGGCAAAAACTGCCGATAGCTTTGTCGCCGCAGGTCGATCGAGGTGTCCGGCAAGGGAAGGGCGATGCTGCGATCGTCGGGGTGCGATTCGCGCAGATTTGCCTGAGACAGCTTGCGCTCAATTTTGGCAACTGGTTGAGGAACGATGTAGGCGGCGAGGGAGTTGTCGATTGCCGTCACAACTGCGGTTTGAATGGCCGGATGCTGCTGCAAAACGGTTTCAATTTCGCCCAGTTCGATGCGGTAGCCGTTCACCTTCACCTGAAAATCCGCCCGTCCCAATAGCTCGATCGACCCGTCGCGCCATCGGCCTAAGTCGCCCGTTTTGTACAGTCGTCCGAACTGCGGATGCGTGATGAAGCTGGCTGTGGTCTTGGCGCGATCGCTCCAGTAGCCTCTTGCCAATCCTTTACCTCCGATGTAAAGTTCGCCCGTCACCCAAGCGGGACAGGGTTCCAGCCGCGAATTGAGGACGTAAAATTGCTGGTTCGCCAGAGGCCGACCGTAGGGAATGCTGTTCCAAGTCGGTTCTTCACTTCGGTTTGAGTCTTTGCGCCCCTAAATCTCCCACGAGTGGGGGACTTTGAGGTTCGGAAGTCCCCCAATTTTGGGGGGGAGGGCTGAGCAAGTTCGACCTCAGGCCGATCGAATGCTGGTTGGTCTGGTGGAAGGGTGGCGATCGCATGAAAATTGACCAGATTGCCGCTTCCGTTGCTCCACCGAGGCTGATGATTTCGGCATTGGGGAAGCAGGTGCGAATTCGATCGGGCAGATTCAGCGGAATCCAGTCGCCGCTGAGCATCACCAGCCGCAGATCGGAGTCGATCGACTGCTCGACAAGTAGCTGCATCAAAGCCGGAACCGAATTCCAGACGGTGACGTGATGCTGGGCAATCAGGTGTCGCCAGTGCGCCGGATCGTTGCCTAGACTGGGATCGGGGAGGACGATCGCGCCACCTGCCGCCAAAATTCCGAAAATATCGTAGACCGACAGATCGAAGCTGAGTGAGGACAGGGCAAGGACGCGATCGCGCTCCGTCACGTCAAACCGCCGATTAATATCGAGAATCGTATTCACTGCCGATCGATGCTCGATCATCACGCCTTTGGGCAGTCCGGTCGAGCCGGAAGTGTAGATCACGTAGGCTAAATCGGTTGGGAGCGCGGCAGGAAGGTCGATCGCTTCTTCCAGTTCAGCCGTATCGACGCAGAGGCGCGGCAAATCTGTCTGCAAATCGAGCCAGGATTGCGTCAGGACAAATTCGGTTTGCGCGAGCAGGTGATGCAGGCGATCGATCGGCAAATCGGGATCGATCGGCACATAGGCCGCACCCGCCGCCAAAACGCCCAGCACGGCGACAATCTGCTCCCAGCCTTTTTGCATGACAACCGCGACAAGCTGATTGGGGCAAATGCCCTGCCGATGCAGATGGGAACCGAGCCGCAACGCTCGATCGCCCAGTTCGCGGTAGGTGAGCGATCGCTGAGGCGCAATCACGGCAATGCGATCGGGCTGGGCTGCGATGCGATCGAAAACCAGCGTATGCAGCAATGCATCGGGAAATTCGGTTTCGGTGGCGTTGAAGGCTGACCAGTTGGCGGACGGCGCGATCAGGCTGGTGGCGTTCCAGCAGGCGGGATCGTCGGCCAGTCGATCGAGCAGACGACCGTAGGCGGCGAACATTTCGTCTAACACGCCGGGGGGAAACAGATCGTCGATCGCATCCCAGTTGAAGACGAGAGCGCGATCGACTTCCGCAACTTGATGGTCGAGATACACCTGCGAGGTTTGGCTGAGGCTGTAGACCACTTCGCTTTGCCAGGGGAGGCGATCGGATTTTTGCTCGGACATCAAAATGCTGGTGAACACGACGGGCATCAGGGCGCTGGTGATCCGCTGCTGCGATCGCGCCAGTTGCCGCAAAACTTCCACGCCGCTGACATCGCGATGATCGAGGTCTTGCCACAGTTGCGCCTGAATCTGCTGCGCCCGTTGGGTGAAGGAACTGCTATACAACACGCGGGACGTTACGACTCT
>JAAUTJ010000663.1 GCA_012031475.1 Leptolyngbyaceae cyanobacterium SM1_3_5
TGAGGACGATCGACAATCGCAACTGGTTTGCCCGAATGCAGCGCGTTTCGCGGCTGGAGCGCTGGCTGGTGGATATTCCGATTAGCGTGTATCTGGCGTGGATTTGCGTCGCCACGATCGTCAACGTTGCCTCCGCCCTCGACAGTAGCGGCTGGAACGGCGGCGGCTTCAGTCCGACTGTTTGGGCGATCGTGATGCTGACACTTGGAGCCATTCTTGCGGCAAACGCCGCCCTACAGCAGCAGGATACGGCGTTTGCGGTCGTGTTTGTGTGGGCGTATGTGGCGATCGCGGTTCGCCATGTCGATCAGCGGTCTGTGGCGATCGTGGCGGGACTGTTGGCGATCGGACTGTTGGGATTGGCGCTTAGGAATACAAGAACAGGCAGGCGGCAGCTAGGATCGCGGCGATGAGATAAAAGCGGGCGACCACCTGCGTTTCATTCCAGCCCGTCAGTTCCAGATGATGATGCAGCGGAGCCATTTTGAACAGGCGCTTGCCGATGCCGTTGCTGTCCTTCGTGGCTTTGTAGTAGCCAACCTGCGCGATCACCGACAGCGTTTCGACCAGAAACAAACCGCTCAAAATCAGCAATCCAAACAGCGTGTTGCTCAGCAGGGCAACCGCAGCCAGTGCGCCGCCCATCGCCAGCGAACCCGTGTCGCCCATGAAGACGCGAGCCGGATTGCGGTTGTGCAACAGAAAGCCGAGACAGCCGCCGCTCATGCAGGCACAAAAAACCATCAGTTCCGGGTGAGCGGGAGCGACGATCGCCCCCAGCCCCAAAAAGGCGATCGTGCCCGTGCCGCCTGCTAACCCATCCAAGCCATCGGTCAGATTTGTCGCATTGCTTTCCGCCACCAGAACGAAGCCCGCCAGCGGTGCAAACAGCCAGCCCAGCGGCAAGGCCAGTCCGAACGGTAGGGCGATCGTGGTCAGCGTGGTCGGCTGCGTCATCAGCCACGCGCAAACAAAGCCCCGAAGCCAATTTGCAAAGCGAGCTTGGTTCGGGGAGAAATGCCTTTATTCGATTTGCGGCGCAGAATTTGCCAGTCGTCCAGCCAGCCGATCGCGGCATAGGCGATCGTCAGGGCAGAAACGGCGATCGTGCTGGGCGCAAATCCGGTCAGGACGAGGGCGATCGCAACTGCGGTCGGGACAAAAAAGATGCCGCCCATTGTTGGTGTTCCGGCCTTTTGCAGATGCGCTTGAGGCCCGTCCTCGCGAATCACCTGACCCATCTTGAGCCGTCGCAGCAGGGGAACCGCCCAGAAGCCCAAAGCGCCCGTTGCGACTGCGGAGAGCAGTAGCGGCAGGGCAAGAGAGAGGTTGTTCAGCGCCCGTCCGGTCAGCCAGTCAATTAAAAAAGCGGTACTGCCTAAACCAACGCCCAGTGCCAGCAGTAGATTTGTGCCGGACAGTCCCAGCGGCCTATCAGTGTAAAATTTTGCATCCACAATTTGCTATCTCACTCCACACACCACACACCATACATTCAAAAGCCGCGATCGGCTTTCGCTCAACCCAATCTCGACTAATCGTCTAGATCGAGTTCATCGTCATCATCGTCGTCAGCATCAAAGGCGGCATCAGCGTCGCCCAAGAATTCGCTGATTTCCTCTTCGTTTTCATTCAGTCCGGGAACTTCTTGAACTTCGCGATCGAGCAGGCGGCCTGTGCTTTCCAGCCAGTCAAGCATGGAGGCATCGCGCTGAAGCGGAATGACAGCAGCGGGCTGATTACGGGGCGTTTCTCTCAGAGCAGGGTTGTGAACCATTTTTCAGATGCGTCTAACAAAAAGTAGTATTTCCGAACCACTTGCGGCTTTAGAATAAGGCAAAGCAGCGATCGCTCCCTTGCTCTATAGCATCACCGCATCGGTTTACGAATCCGGATGAGATTAGCCCAAATTTCACAGCACGTCAAGGCTCTTGTCAAGACCCAGCGTGAAGAATTTGTGGGAAATTAACTTTACCAGATCAGGGTCTACCTACCAGTGTATTCGGAGATAAGCAATTATGCTGGGAAAATCAGCGCTTTTAGAAGCGATCGCCGGGAAAAATCGCGGCCTGCTCGCCACCCCCACCGACCAGCAGGCCATCCTCGCCAAAATTGCCGCACTCGAAGACCGCAACCCGACGCCGCAACCGCTCAGCGCGATCGATAAACTCGACGGCAACTGGCGATTGCTCTACACGACCAGCCGCGATCTCTTGCGAATCGATCAGGTTCCTTTGTTAAAACTCGGCCAAATCTATCAGTTCATCCGCGCCCCAGAAGCCCGCATTTACAACATTGCCGAAGTCACCGGACTGCCCTACCTTGAATGCTTGGTCAGCGTTGCCGCTCGGTTCACGCCCGTCAACGATCGCCGCGTCCAAGTCAAATTCGAGCGATCGATCATCGGCCTGCAACGGCTGGTCGGCTATCAGTCACCAGATGAATTTGTGCAGCAGATCGAATCCGGCCAAAAGTTCACCGCCGTCGATTTCAATATTGGCGATCGCGACCAGCAAGGCTGGCTGGATGTCACCTATCTTGATGACGATTTACGAATCGGGCGCGGCAACGAGGGCAGCGTTTTTGTCTTAACCAAATCTTGACCAAAGCGTGAGGAGCCGATGATGCGACTGTCGCAAACGCAACTGAACCTGATTGAAGCTTGTCCCCGCCGCTTCCAGCACAGTTTTCTAGAGCAGTTGGGATCGCCGCTGACGGCAGAGCAGCAGGCGCGACTCAGTTGGGCACAAAGTTTCACCGCATGGTGCAGCAGTACGCGATCGGTCTGCCCGTCACGATGCTGGACGCGATCGATCCCGAAGTCGCGCAACTGCAAGCCTGTGTGCGATCGCTCGTCAGTGCCGCTCCCGCTCTATTTGCTGCTGAGGTCTTCCCACACAGCGAATATCGCCGGACATGGGAATTTCAAGGCCATTTGTTCACCGTGATCTACGATCTGCTGCTGATGGGCGGCGAGGCGCAGATTTTCGACTGGAAAACTTATGCTCGTCCGCAGCGATCGAATGCGCTTGCCCAAAACTGGCAAACTCGCCTCTATCCGCTCGTCCTCACCATGACGACCGATATGCGCCCGAACAGTCACGATGACTACCTGTTTGTGCAGCCGAAGACGAGAAGAACCGA
>JAAUTJ010000664.1 GCA_012031475.1 Leptolyngbyaceae cyanobacterium SM1_3_5
CGCGCCGATGCGACGAGGCCGAACATCGTCTTTCTGCTGATCGACGACCTGGGTTATGCCGATTGCGGTTTCAACGGCGGCACCGAGATCAAAACGCCGCGGATCGACGCCCTCGCCGCGGGCGGCACGATCATCGAGTCGCACTACGTGCAACCGGTCTGTTCGCCGACCCGTTCCGTCGCTGATGACCGGTCGTTACCCGACCCGTACCGGTGTCTACACGGTCGTGCGGCCGCATGCGGAGTGGGGCCTTCCGCTGCAGGAGCGCACCCTCGCGGTCGCGCTGAAAGATGCGGGTTACACTACCGCGATCACCGGCAAGTGGCACCTCGGCGAGTATGATCCCCGCCTACCTGCCGATGTCGCGTGGTTTCGAACACCAGTATGGCCACTATTTCGGCGCGCTGGACTACTTCACCCACATCCGCGACGGCGACCACGACTGGTATCGCAACCAGGTCGAGTTGAAGGAGGAAGGTTACGCCACCGAGCTCATCGCGAAAGAGGCCTGCAAGCTGATCGGTCGGCAGGAGAAAATCGAAACCGCTCTTTCTCTACGTGCCCTTCAACGGCGTCCACAGCCCGATGCAGGTTCCTGAATCCTATCTGGAGCCCTATGCCTCGCTGAGCGGTCCCCGCCTGCAACTCGCCGGGATGCTTGCCGCGGTCGACGAGGCCATCGGGCGGATCGTCGGCAGTCAGCGGATAGACGGGAACGCCGGGGTTCGATCCACGAGATCAGTTCATAGCCCCAAAAGCCATACAGCCCACCAATTCCGGGCGGCAAGTTTGGCAGCATCACGGGCTGATAGGCTTCCAGGCACTTGCCCAAAGCCGCAAACGGATCGCCCTCAAAAACTTTTGTCGTGCCGTCCCGATGAGTCTGAGTACGCTCGATCGACCCCGCGCCTCCAGCACCACTGCGGATCGCAGCCCAAAAAGCTATAGCGACCAATCTTTTCACCGCCCTCGACGGATTCCAGCAAAAAGCTGTAGGGTTGTCCGGCACAAACTTTGTACCAGGCGGAAACCGGGGTTTCGAGATCGGCCACCCACTCCTGGTAGACCGGGACGAAATTCCCCTGCGTAGCAAGCGCGGCAAATTGGGCAAAGTCAGGAAAAATCATGAATTTACCCTACCGCAATTTGGAGCGGGTGGCCGAGTCGATCGAGTCCCATCAGGCATTCGCGGGCGGCAGAGCGATGATGTTGAGACTGTCGGCAAAATCGGCGGGATCGCTGAGCGGAACGAGGTTTTTCAGGAAGGGCTGGTAGCGGAAAAGCTGATAGCCGCTCGATCGCAAATAGTCGGCAACGGGCAAATTGCTTTCGCCGGAACTGACGACATTTTCGTAGAGAATGGCGGGCTGGAAGTGGCGCAGCAGGCGATCGCTACCTCGCAAAACCTGCATCTCGTGACGTTCGGCATCGATTTTCAGCCAGTCCACGCGCTGAAGCTGATAGGTGTCGATTAAGCTGTCGAGCGTGAAGCAGGCGATCGTTTCAGTGGGGCGATCGCCCGTTTCGTCAGTGGCGATTTCGTTGAGTTCGCTGGCGGCATGGAGCGCGAGTTTCGCTTCGCCGTCGCGATCGCTGGCCGCTCCCGCACACACGGTTACTTGAGTAAGCTGGTTGAGTTCACAGGTTTGCTGCAAAAGCTGAACGCAGGTGGAGAAGGGTTCGATCGCGAACACGCGCCCCGTAGAGCCAACCTTTTGTGCCGCACTGAAGCTGTAAACGCCGACGTTTGCGCCGACATCGATCACGGTCATTCCCGCCTGCAAACTGTCGCGCCAAAATTCCAGTTCCGCCTCAAACCAGTCGCCTTCGGCCAGCAAAACGCTCGTCACTTTGCTCTCAAAACTCGGCTCGATCGCCAGCCGCAAATCGTCAAACGGGGCGGTCGTGAAGCGATCGTCTGAGTTGTTCGCCCAGTGCCATGCGGGATCGTCTGTTGCGATCGCCTGCGCCGTCTGCTGCCAAAACTGCGCGGTTTCTGGTTGATGCTGATAGACCAGCCAGAGCGCTTGCAGGACGATCGGGCAGCTAGGAGCAAGCTGATACGCCTGCTGGAGATGCAAAATTCCTTCCCAGTGGTGGTGATTGAGTTTCGCCAAGCCCAGCCTAAGCTGCACGTCAAACGAGGCGGGCATCAGTTGGGCGGCAAGCTGCAAAAATCTGAGGCCGTTACTGTTGTAGAAGGCAAGCTGCGATCGCGTCAGCACTTCGACAAGCAACTGCTGTGCCTGCATCGAACCGTCAACAGCTTGCAGCAGATGCAGCAGCACGTCGCTTTCAGCCGCAACCGGAGGCAGATAGACCAGACCGAGCGGTTCTGACGGATTGATGCAGGCAGCAGGTAAACCATTCATCAAGCTGCCAAATGCCGCCTGCGCTGCTCCGGTGAAATCGCCCGTCAGCCTGCGGATAACGGCCAGATGTGCCGCACAGAGCGGATGTCCAACTGCTTCCCCTTCTTCTAGGGCGGCGATCGCCATTTCAAGCTGCATCGATCGAATCAGCGGGTCGTCACACTGCTCCGCCTCGATCAGCGACAGGACGGCAATATTGTTGAATTCAATTGCGGTTTCGGGTTCGTCCCAGCGCGTCGCGGCGGCAGTGGCGATCGTCGCTTCAATTTGGGCGGGTGTGACCTGCGGACAGCGCTGCTGCACATACTGCCAGTAGCGATCGAGGACATCCACAATCGCAGTCATGATTCTTCCTCAGTCAGTTGCCAGCGTCCGCCTGCGTCTTGCATGGCGCGGCTCGTTTGCAGTTGGGCGATCGAAACTTCCAGTAAATCGTACTGCTCCGGCACAGAACTGCTGGGGGGCGGCAAGTAGCCATAAACCTGAGAGGCAAACACTTCCCACTGAATCGGGCTGAGGGCGATCGCCACAATTTCCGGTTCTGTCGCTTCCGTCTCCAGCAGCAAATGCATCACCACGTTACCCAGCATCGTATCCGCATCAACATCATCAGAAATCTGACTGACATCCGGATCAGCAGCGCGATCGCTCTGAGTCGGGTGTGTCATCACAGCGGCGATCACCTGTCCCAATTCTTCATACAGCACTCTTCAGCTGCTGCCAGTCGGGAAAATCGCCATGTGCGATCGGTCGGTGACGACAGGTAGCGT
>JAAUTJ010000039.1 GCA_012031475.1 Leptolyngbyaceae cyanobacterium SM1_3_5
CTTTGCTTGAGGAAATTTTCGCGATCGCCCTCCATTGCGTGGGCAGTCACCAAAATAATCGGTAAATTTGCGGTTTGCGGATCGGCCTTGAGCATTTGCGTAATTTTTGATGCCGTCCACTGGTTTACCCTGGTAGACGCTGTGCGAAAGCGACACATCCATCAAGATAATGTCAGCGGCTTTCGATTGCGCCACCTGCATCACTTCCTCGACATCTTCGGTATGCTTCACATTCAGGCCACCGCGCTTGGTGAGAATTTTGGAGAAGACTCTGGCATTGATCAAATCGTCTTCCACAATTAGAACGGTTCTCATCAAATTCCTCCGGTTCGATCTTTGGAATGAAGCATTTCAAGTCTTGCAGTTTGCGATTACTGTGAGACAAAGGACGTGAAACAGGAAAAAGTGTGCTAGGAATACCGTCGGTGGTTGAACGATGGCAGGAGCGATCGCTTTCGCCACAATCTTAAACCAGGTGGCAGGAAACCAAAGCTTGATATTCTAATTTGCTGCCCCAAAGCTTTGCTGCCCCAAAGCGCGACCGGAACGATTTGCAAGGTAAAAGACAACATGGCAAAACAGTTAAACATGCTTCCAGCCGGACAGGTAATTGCGACCGCTCTGCACACCGAAGTGCAGCGATCGTACCTGGAATATGCCATGAGCGTCATCGTGGGTCGCGCCCTGCCGGATGTGCGCGATGGCCTCAAACCCGTTCACCGCCGCATTCTCTACGCGATGCACGAGTTGGGCTTGACGCCCGATCGCCCCTACCGCAAATGCGCCCGCGTCGTCGGAGACGTGTTGGGAAAATATCATCCGCACGGCGATCAGTCCGTCTACGATGCCTTGGTGCGGCTGGTTCAGGACTTTTCGACGCGCTATCCGCTGCTGGGCGGACACGGAAATTTTGGCTCGGTCGATAACGATCCGCCTGCTGCGATGCGGTATACCGAGACGAGGCTGGCGGCGATCGGACACGAGGCGATGCTGAGCGAAATCGGGGATGCCACCGTTGACTTTATCGGCAACTTCGACAACTCCCAGCAAGAGCCGATCGTGCTGCCCGCGCAACTGCCGTTCCTCGTCCTAAATGGCTCATCGGGAATCGCGGTCGGCATGGCGACGAACATTCCGCCGCACAACGTTTCTGAAGTGATCGACGGACTGGTTGCCCTGATCGACCAGCCGGATTTGCCCGACGACGATCTATTCGCCCTGATCCCTGCGCCCGACTTTCCCACCGGAGGCGAAATCATCGGCACAGCCGGAATTCGCGAAGCCTACACGACCGGACGCGGCTCGATTACGATGCGCGGCATTGCCAGCTTCGAGGAAATTGCCGCTGGACGCGGACGGCATCGACGCACGGCGATCATCATCACCGAACTGCCCTATCAGGTCAACAAAGCCGCCTGGATTGAGAAAATTGCGGAACTGGTCAATCACGGCAAAATTGAGGGAATTTCCGACATCCGCGACGAGAGCGATCGCGACGGAATGCGCGTGGTCATCGAACTGCGCCGCGAAGCTTCTCCCCAGCGCGTCCTCAACCAGCTTTACAAGCAAACGCCCTTGCAATCTAACTTCGGCGCGATCATGCTGGCTCTGGTAGACGGTCAGCCGCGCCAACTGCCGCTGCGTGAACTCTTGCAGCAGTTCCTCAGCTTCCGCGAAACGACCTTAACGCGCCAGTATCAGTACGAACTCGATCAGGCCGAAAGTCGATCGCACTTGGTCGAAGGTCTGCTCGGTGCTTTGTCGAACCTCGACGCCGTGATCGACATTCTCCGCAACGCCCCAGACGGCAGCACGGCGAAAGGCTTGATGCAGGAGCAGTTTGGCTTTAGCGATCGCCAGTCGGACGCAATCTTGTCGATGCCCCTGCGCCGCCTGACCGGACTGGAGCGGCAAAATCTGCAAACCGAAGCCGACGAACTGAACCAGCGGATGCAGGAATTGCGAAAGCTGCTGGGCGATCGCCGCGAACTGCTCAAATCGCTGAAGAAAGATTTCAGAGCGCTGAAGCGCAAATTTGGAGACGATCGCCGCACCCGAATTCAGGCCGAAGCGATCGAAATCGAAGCGATCGAACCGGAACACAGTGAACCGGAAGTGCCCGTCATCCTGGAATTTACGAAAGGCGGCTATGTTCGTCGTCGCACTCCCAAGCAGAAACAGGTAGAAGGCAACGAGGACGATCCGATCGTGCAGGTTCAATCCGCAACGACCCATCAGGAATGCTGGTTTTGACGCGCACGGGGAAAGCGTATTCGATCGCCATTCGCGATATTCCGCTGACGCCGCGCCACTCAAAGGGAACGGCGATCGCTTCCCTGCTGCCCAATCCTGAAGCAATTCTGACGCAGTTTGTTCTCACCCCGGAAACGCAAGGCCGCGATTTGATTTTGCTGACGCAGCAAGGCCGGATCAAACGCCTGCCGCTGGGCGAATTCACAAACCTGACTGGACGCGGGCTGACAGCCGCCAAGCTCAAAGAAGATGACGAGCTTCAGCTTGCCCTGCTCGCCAAGCCAAACGACCAAATGATTCTGGCAGCATCGGGCGGGCGAATGCTCAGATTTGAACTCAACGATGACCAGCTACCGATTCAAAACCGCACGACGCAGGGTTTACAGGCGATGCGCGTTGGCAAGCAGGAACGATCGTCGGCTGTGTGGCAGTCGATCGCACTGCCAGCTTCGTTCTGCTGACCAGCCTCGGCTATGCCAAACGCTTACCTGCCAGCGCTTTGCGGCAGGCCAATCGGGGCGAATTGGGAATGCAGGTGATTCAGTTTGCCGCCAAGACGGATTCGATCGCCACACTCACCAACGGCAACGGCAACGTCTTGACCAGTGAAGACCGCCTCCTACCGCTCTCTGTGAATGACCTGAAACTGCGTGGCAAGGAGGGAGCAGGCGATCGCGTTTTTAAGCTGAATAAGGCTGAGAAGATTTTGGCGGTTTTGGCGTAGGAGGAGTACTCCTGTTGAGGTCAGTCTTTGTACTACGCTTGATTCACAAGGGGTTGACCGATTTTCAACTGAAGGCATGTCATTCAGAATGGGCGATCGCTTCATTTCTGCTGAAAAAGGATAATTCCGCCGAAGTCTGAAATGCCGATTTTGCGTTCAAAGCGTGAGTACAAGGGGGATGAGTACAAGGGGTCAGCTTAACAGCGGTACCCCTAACGCGGCAGCGTAATGGTAAAACAGGTGCAGTCGTTGGCGCTTTCCACCTGCACATCGCCGCCAATCAGGAGCGTCAGTTTTTTGACGACGGCTAAGCCCAACCCCGTCCCGCCTTGCTGCCAGCGATCGGACTTGGGAGCGCGGTAGAACTTCTCGAAAATGTGGACTTGATCTTCGGGCGCGATCGCGTTGCCTGTGTTGATGGCGCGAATTCGCACGGTTTTGGCGTCGGCTTGGGCGGCGAGGATGATGTCGCCTCCGGGCGCTGTGTATTTGCAGGCGTTGGTCAGCAGTTCGCTGATGATGCGTCCCAAATGAGTCGGGTCGGTAATCAGAATTGGGAGATTCGGCTGGAGGTCAAGATGAATTGTTTGCTGTCGCTGCTGCGCCCGCGCTTGAAACAGCTTGCTCACCTGCATCAGCCACAGCGGAAGCTCGATCGCGCCGCGTGAAACCGTTTGCAAATCTGCCTCCAACCGCTGCAAATCCAGCAGATCGTTGAGCAGTTGAATTTCGCGATCGCACTCCCGATTGAGAATTTGCAGATAGCGCTTCTGCCGCTGTTCCGTGCCTTCGCTGATCTGCGGCAGGATCTCGCGCTGCCAATTGGCTTCGAGCATCTGCAAAGCCATTTTGATGTTGCACACGGGCGATCGCAACGCTTGCGAAACGGTGGTGAGAAATTCGTCTTTTTGCTGGTGCAACTGCTCTAGATCGTGCAGGCGGGTTTGGGCGGCTTTGTCGAGTCGGGCTTGGCGAATGGCGATCGCGCACTGGCTGGCGACCTGCTGCACGAGCCGGACTTCGATCGCGCTGAACTGCTGGCTGGCTGGGCGCATCAGGTGCAAATGGCCGAGCAGTCCTTCGTCGTTGAAAATCGGGCAGAGTAGAACGCTTTGTCGTGCCCGCTGGTCTTGGCGGCAAAGCTGCACGGGCTGTCCGGCTTGCTCCGCTGTGAACGACACCGTTCCGGGATGCCACGATCGACTGGCCGGATCTTCAAGCTGCGGTTCGCAAACAACACCCAGCGCACTGCTCAATTCATGCACGACGGTGGCAAGAATTTTGTCTTCGTCCAAAGTGTCGCGGACGCGATCGCTAATGCGCTTGAGGAGCGCGTCAAATTCCTGCATCTGCTGAAGCTGGAGGGTGCGATCGCGCACTTGGGCGGCAAGTTCGGCATTCAGGCGCGTCACCTGCTCATAGAGTTCAGCTTGCTGAATTGCCAGACTAATTTGAGCCGCAACTTGCCAGAGCAAATGCACCTCAAACGACTGCCATTCGTGCGGAGCGGAACACTGATGCGCGACCAGCAAGCCCCACAGTCGTTCCTGGGTGTCGGTTTGCTGCACGATCGGCACAACCAGATTTGCCTTGACTTGCAGCCGCGCCAGCAAATCCGCGTGACAGGGCGACAAATTTGCTTCAGCGACATCCGCGATCGCCTGCATTCGGCCTTGCTGATATTGTTCGCGGCCTTGGGCGTTAAAAAGGTGTCTTTGATTTGCAGGCCGAGAATGGAGTGGCTGGGGTCGCTCACCGATTCAGCGACGATCGTGCCGCTCCAGTCTGATTCAAATCGGTAGACGCAGACGCGATCGACATTGAGAAATTCGCGAATGCGGCTGGCGATCGTCGTCAGGATGAGTTCAAAGTCGAGCGATCGCCGGATCGACTGGGCGATTTCGCTCGAAAGCTGAGTCAGCGCGGTCAAAAGTTCAGGCATGGAGGGTGTCATCACACGATCGAACCAGAACAAGTGTGCGGTCTCGGTGCAGGCCAGTGATGCATCGAAATCCTTCCAAGCAGCATCAGCATTCATATCCACATCCCTGCCCCACACAAACAAGGGCATCACTCAGGTTGAAAAACTCAAAAAGCAAAAAATGAATTATTCGTGAAGCGGCTACTTTCAAAATTTCATATTTCGCAGTCACTCGCTAATGTATTACACAAAATGTAACTAAACGAACAAATGTAAAGTTCCACACAGATTTGTGATCCGCTACTCATTCTGACGAGTGCCGATTACTGCATAGAACGGGTCGCCAGACATGCCCAGCATTTGCAAAAAGCTTGGCACCGGACTCGATCGCGAAATCACTTCCGGTTCACCCAATCCGGGAACCGATCGAAAATAGCCTTTCACTAGTTCCACGCGATCGCGTTCGCTGCCCTCTCGCCACGCCTGAATCGCTTTTTGGTAGAACATCCGATTCGAGAAGCTGAAAATCGCGATGCCTCCAGGCTTGAGGATGCGATGCACTTCGGCAAAAATCACTTCAGGCTGCTGCAAATACTGAACCGAAACCGTATTGAGAACGGCGTCAAACGATCGATCTGCAAGCGGTAGCGTTTGATTTTGGTTCAGGTTTTGCACAAAGTAGTGATCCAGTCGCGGATTGCGGGCGAGTTCTTCTGCGTTCAATCCGTGCCCTTCGACAAACTCAAACTTGGTTTTCGTCCGGCAGATGCGACACCCAGCTACTCATCATGTCAAAAATGCGCGTGTTGGGCTGGAGGCGATCGCGATACAAGTCCGTAAGCTGCCCGATAAAGCCTTCATCGACATGGGTGACGAAGCGAGGCGCATCATAAAACAGCGTGTCGTTGGTGTCGTCGAGCTTGGTGCGTTGATCAGGGCGAAGCATCAAAAATCCAGCGAAATTTTGCCTTCTCATTGTAGAAAAAGTCACAATTCTTCGCAGCAAGGGAGGTAGGAGGCAGGAGGTTCCAACCCTTCGACTTACGGCACAGGCTGTTTCCCTTCTACCGTCTGCCCTCTACCCTCTACCTCCCGCCTTACGGATAGAAACCCATCTGCGGCAGACCCATTGTTTCCGGCCAGCCCATCATGATGTTGAGACACTGAATCGCCTGACCCGACTGGCCTTTCATCAGGTTGTCGAGGGCAGACAGGACAATGACGCGATCGGTGCGCGGGTCAACTTCGATGCCGATGTAGCAAAGGTTTGTACCGCTTGCCCATTTGGTTTGCGGATAAACGCCACTGGGCAGAATCTTAACCCAGGGCGCATTTCGGTAGAACGCCTGATAGATCGTGATTAGATCGTCGCGCACCAAACCGGGATCGCGCAGCGTCGCGTAAAACCGTCGCCAAAATGCCGCGCACCATCGGAACGAGATGCGGCGTGAACTGCACCATCACTTCATGTCCGGCCAGTTCGCTGCAAATCTGCTCAATTTCTGGCGTGTGGCGATGTCGTCCGACATTGTACGCGCTCATGGTCGAGTCCGCTTCGGCCAGCAGCATATTGATTTTGGCTTGCCGTCCGCCGCCGGATGTTCCGGTTTTCGAGTCGATAATTGCGGTTTCGGGAATCACCAGTCCTTGCTTGAACAGCGGAGCAAGGGCAAGCAGGCTGGTCGTCACGTGGCAACCGGGACAGCCGACTAGCTGCGCTTCAGCAATTCGATCGCGATACAGTTCCGGCAATCCATAGACCGCCATTTCCATTTGCGGAAAATCGGATCGATCGCCCCCCCCATACCAAGTTTGATAGACACTTGGATCGGTAAATCGATAGTCGGCAGACAAGTCAAGAACCTTACACCCTTTCTCCAGCAAAGTCGGAGCCATTGTGTAGGCCAAGCCGTTTGGCAGTCCGAGGAACACCGCTTCGCAGCGATCGCCAATCACATCCAGGTCGATCGGTTCAATTTTGAGCTTGGCGCGATCGTACTGCGGATACACTTCAGCAAATGACTTGCCCGCCGTGCTGTCCCCGCCCAGATACACCAGTTCCACCTGCGGATGTTCCAGCAGCAGACGCACAAGCTGAACGCCGCCATAGCCTGACGCGCCAACAATACCAACCGGAATGCGACTCAAATCGCCCATTGTATCTGCCTGCTAAAGGTGAACGGAGTCTTTTTACTAAGCCTCTCGATGGTGCATTGTAGTCCCTAAAAACTTCTTAAGGGTGTAATTAGCAAACGCGATCGATGTGTCCTGGCAAACTTCATAAAGGGCGAGCGGGACTCAACCGTTGGCCGCTAGCGCGACAGGCTACAATAGACTCAACTGGAAAATTTAGAATTCTTTACAAAATTCCTTACGCTTAGGGACGTTTCTGTGGAACCGCTGCACTCACCGAATCCCGCTTTTGCTGAATTCCAATTTGATTCGATCGAGTCCGCCTTGGCCGATCTCAAGTCGGGTCGCGCTCTGGTCGTGGTCGATGACGAAAATCGCGAGAACGAAGGCGATGTCATCTGCGCGGCTCAGTTCGCCACGCCGGACATGATTAACTTTATGGCGGTCGAGGCTCGGGGCTTGATCTGTCTGGCAATGACGGGCGATCGCCTCGATCAGCTTGAACTGCCGCTGATGGTGACGCACCAAAGCTTTGAAGATGAAAACGAGCAAACTGCCTTCACGGTCAGCATTGACGGAGCGCTGCATCTGGGCGTGACAACGGGAATTTCGGCAGACGATCGCGCCAAAACCATTCAGCTTGCGATCAATCCAATGACCAAGCCGAGCGATCTGCGCCGTCCGGGGCATATTTTCCCTTTGCGAGCCAAAGAAGGCGGCGTCCTGAAGCGGGCGGGTCACACCGAGGCGGGCGTCGATCTGGCGCGGCTGGCCGGACTCTATCCGGCGGGCGTGATCTGCGAAATTCAAAATCCTGATGGCTCAATGGCGCGACTGCCGGAACTGGTCGAGTACGCCAAAACGCACAGCCTGAAAATCATCAGCATTGCGGATCTGATCAACTATCGGCTTCAGCATGAGCGGTTTGTGCATCGCGAAGCCGTTGCCGATTTGCCCACGCAGTTTGGTCATTTTCAGGTGTATGCCTACCGCAATTTGCTGGATAATTCGGAACATTTGGCGATCGTCAAGGGCGACCCCGCCAACTTCAAAGACCAGCCGATCATGGTGCGAATGCACTCCGAATGTTTGACCGGAGACGCACTTGGTTCGCTGCGCTGCGATTGCCGAATGCAGCTTCAGGCCGCGCTGAAAATGATCGAAAACGCCGGACAGGGCGTCGTGGTCTACCTCAGACAGGAAGGGCGCGGCATCGGCCTGGTGAACAAGCTCAAAGCCTATTCGCTGCAAGACATGGGACTTGACACGGTGGAAGCCAATTTGCGCTTGGGCTTTCCGGCTGACCAGCGCAACTATGGCATGGGCGCTCAGATTCTCAACGATTTGGGTGTGCATCAGTTTTGCCTGATCACCAACAATCCGCGCAAAATTGCCGGACTCAAAGGCTACGGCATGGAAATGGTCGATCGCGTCCCGCTCTTGATCGAAGCAACCGCATACAACGCCGACTACCTCGCCACCAAAGCCGAAAAGCTCGGCCACCTGCTGCTGCAAACCTATCTGGTCACAGTCGCAATTCACTGGCGCGACGAACCGCAGACCCCGACCGATCGCTACGAACGACTGGAGAAACTCCGCCACCTCGCCAAAGTCCACGATCTGCTCGTCCAGGAAGAAGCCCGATCGCTGGCAACCGCCCTGTTTGAGCAATCTTCCCTTGTGGTTCACTTGGGCTTCGACCAGTCCTTGATCGGTCAACTCAACTGGTATAAGCAGCCCGGACATCCCTACACGCAGCGATCGCCCAAATTCTCGACAATCTCGCAAGCTGGCCGCTGGTCAAACAGGTCGAATTTCTCGTGTCAACCGGAAGCGACCCGCTGACGAACTTGCAGGTGAAGCTCGATCGCCAAATCTTCCGCCTCGATCAGCCGTTCACCCAGTCGAGCATCAAGCCTTCGGACTTGAGCGATCGACTCGAAACGCAGCGAATCTACGCATTTTCGAGCCACTTGCCAACGGATTGATCGAAAGGCAAAAGGCAAAAACCCGAATTCCGCCCTTCCGTCGTACAGACGCGAGATCTTGCGTCTCTAACTCACGCTGCACTGGTTTCGATCGCCCCGCTTCCCTCTTCGCTCATCAACTCCGCGAAAACCTGCATTTCTTCCATTTGCAGGACGCCGAATAGATTGGCAAACGAGACATCGGCGGCATCGCGGCCTGTGCCGATGCGAACGAAATGTTCGGCACGGGCGAGGCGCGTCGGGTCGAACCAATACCACTGATTGCCCAAATACGCCTCGAAGCAAGCGTGGAAATCCGGCGGCTGAAGCTGATAGGCATATCCGGCTACAAAGCGAGCGGGAATCGTCAGAGCGCGGCAGAAGGCGATCCCCAGGTGGGCAAAATCGCGACAAACGCCCGTCCGCTCCGTTACGGTGTCAAAAGCGGAGGTTTGCGAATCGGTGCTGCCAGAAAGGTAAGTGACATTCTCGAAAATCCAGTCTGCGATCGCCTGCACCCGTCCGTGTCCTGGTTCCACCTCGCCAAACTGTGCCGTCGCCAACCGCATCAGGCGATCCGACTGGCAGTAGCGGCTGGGAACAGGTAGGGCAGCACGTCCAGCGGCAAATCAGCGGCCAAGGTTTCGATCGCCTCGGCAGGATTGACGGGAACAAAATGACGCTCTACGATCGCCTCGTAGTGTAAATTCAGCGTTCCGGGCGCAGCTTTCAGGCGCAACAAACGATTGCCATTGACGATTTGCAACTCGGTTTCGAGTTTGGGATCGATCGAGAGTGTTTCTTCTGAAACCTGCTGCTGTGGACTTTTTTCCACCTGAATGCCAAAAATTAAGGTGCTGGGCTGCTCGATCTGGTAGCGTAGCTGACAGCCAGTTTTAAATCTCATAAAACTTTAAAAAATAGAATCGATCGCCCTTGCATGATATCGCGATCGATTTTCTTTATTTTGCTAGACCCGTCAATGTATCTGTAGATAGACTGGACAGCAAATGCCTCCTTCTAAAATTGTTGTTAAAGCAACAAAAGTGAATTCTTTCAGGTGGATTTGCCTGAAAAAGCCGTCCGTGTGGTTTGATTTTTGTAACTCTTCAGCCAATGTTTTGTCAGCTAATGTTTTGTCAGCCAATGTTTTATCGGAGAAACCCATGAGTTTAGCGGAGCGTAGTCGAAAGGTTTTATTGTCGATCGTCCTGGTTTTGGTGCTGGTGGTGTCAACGGCCTGTAGTGCTGCGCCGACTGCCGATCGCACCAGCGTTCCCACCTACAGCGAAACAAATCAATATTCCGAGTTGAGCCGAGGCAACAGTACTCGCGGCCAAGATTTCGGACAGTGGGTCGTGCAGACCGCGCAAGGGGTTGTTTCAGATGCTTATGTGCGTGATGACAACAAGCTGGGCGTTGTGATTACCGACAGTGTTCGTCCAGATGAAGTGCGGACATTGACGCGATCGCTCGTTGAAGGCTTCCGCAAAAACTTCCCGAATCGCGATCTCAAAGTGCTAGTTTATGCACCCGATAAAAAGCTGATTCTGACTGCAAACTACGACAACGCTTCGCAGCAGATTGAGTATCAGTAGAGCAGTCTGACAACATTTGACTATTAGAAATTGGGAGAATTTGAAATGTCTTCGAGCGACCAATACAAGCGCGAAATCAATCGCGAACTGACGCAAGGTAACGTTGACTCGCTGAAAGATTCGCCTGCCGATTCAGAGCCAGACTACGAAAACTTCGACGATTTTGCTCAGCGATCGACGCCTGATCAACGTCGTCAACTGTTTGGTCGTAACCTGCACCCGAACACGATTCCGACTCAGCAAATGGAGCCGGAACTGCAAAAAGCGATCGCCCAAATCGCGCCCAACGAGCGGGACGATGTGGCGCGAGAATTTTTCAAGCAGCTTGGACAGCGCGGCCTCAAAGACCGCGACCTCGAAAAGCAGCTTGGCCTCTCCACACACAATCCAAACCGGATGAGCGCGGATGATGTCAGCAAGCTCGCCGCTTTCACCTATCACAATCACCCGGATATTTTCCAAGAAGTAATGGCCGAGCAGCCCGCTTTGGTCAAGTTCCTCAGCAATCCGGTCGTAGGTGCAATCATGGGCGCGGTTGCGCGAAGTGGCTGGGAGTCGTCGCTAGCGATCGATCGTGCAAGCTGAAAGATGAAGGGCAATTCCCCTTGCGTCTAATGCTGCGACGGTTTTTCCGCATGGACAATGACGATCCTGACAGGACAGCGACAAAGCTGAGGACTAAAGCTGATCGCTCAGAGCGAAAGCCCATTTCAATGGGTTAGCAGCAGTGGTTCGAGTGAATCGGCTTCTCAGTCAGTTTCATCAGTCAGTTTCAACTGAGATCTTGCAGTCGTCTCAGCAACGCCCGGAAATCAATTTCCGCTCTCACAGCGCAAACCCCAAAACGGTTGACAACCTTGGCGCGATCGGCTTTTCAGTCGGTTGAAACGGACTTGAGCTTTTAGCCCAAATTTGAATTTAGGGCGAGTCATGCAGCCGATGCCAAATCTCAGTTTGAACGGACTTCAGCGTTGAGCTTTGGAAATTGATTTCCGGGTTGGCAATGCGTCAGCCCCAAAAGATGATAGCCAAGTCAGGGATTTCTGAGAAAACTCTCCATCCAGGGACATAAATTGTAAAATGAATGTAAAGGATCATGTAAATTCACGTATGCTGTAATTACAATGCAGCAATCTTCATGAACATTCACTTCAGCGCGATTCAGGCCGTCGAAATTGCGGTTGCGGAGCAGCCAATTCCGATTCAGCATTATTTGCGCCAGCCTCAGCGTCTTGTCGCTGCCCTTGTCGATCCAAACCGAGTTGAGCAGCTTGGTGAGGACTGCTTCCGCCTGAAGATGCGACCATTGAGCTTCATGATGCTGAGCATTCAGCCGACTGTGGATATCCGCGTGTGGTCAGAGGCAGATGGCACGATTCGCATCGAATCAACGGCTTGTGAAATTCGCGGCGTTGAATACATCGATCGCCGCTTCAGCTTGAAACTGGTTGGCCGCTTGTCGCCGCGATCGCTCCACAGCACGACGATGCTTTGCGGTCAGGCCGATCTCGATGTGCAGGTTGAACTGCCGCCTGCGCTGTGGTTCACGCCCCGCCCTCTACTCGAAGCAACGGGCAATGGCTTGTTGCGAAGCGTGTTGCTGACGATCAAGCAGCGCTTGACTCATCATCTGCTGCAAGATTATCGCCAGTGGGCAGCCGTTCAGCGGGAAGCGCCGGACGCAACTCGATCGAATCTTGGCCTCAGCTTTCCAACTTAGCGGCAGGGGCGAAACGAGCGGCGATGCTGCTTGGTAATGCCAAACTGTGCGATCGCTTGACGATGCGCGATCGTGCCATAGCCTTTGTGGGTTGTGAGACCATACTGCGGATATTTCGCCGCCAGCCGATCGATCAGTGCATCGCGCCACACTTTCGCAACGATGCTAGCAGCAGCGATCGCCAGTGAGCTTTGGTCGCCCTTGACGATCGTTTGCTGCGGCATGGTCAGCCCCGGAACTGTTTGATTGCCGTCGATCAAGCACAAGACTGGAACGGGATCGAGCCGATCGATCGATCGCCGCATTGCCAACAACGAAGCTTGCAGGATGTTGAGGCGATCGATTTCGCGCACCGAGGCTAATCCGATGCGGCAAACTGCCATCTGCTGAATCTGGACGGCGAGAACGGTACGACGCTGTGGGGTCAGTCGCTTGCTGTCAGTGACACCAGCCCGTGAAAGGGGTTCGATCGCCGCAGCGGGAAGAATGACGGCAGCGGCGACGACTGGACCAAACAGCGCTCCTCGCCCCACTTCATCCACTCCGGCCACAGGTTCGTTGAAGGGTGCGTCGATTTGCAGCATTGTAGCCGGACTGAACCTAGCCTTCTTCAGACTGAGCGATCGCCCCATCCAAGTCGGCAGAGGAACGACGGCGGCGGCGGCGGCGATGAGTGGGTGTGTTTTCTTCTTCCAGATCCGATTCGCTTTCTTGCGCCTCTAGATGAACCTCGATTGCATCGATCGGCGGTGCAGATTCAGGTTCGATCGAATCGGTTTGCAGGGGGGGAGACGGCAGGGCGACGTTGCCATTGCGAACTGTGCCGCTCTCACCCGGTAGCGTCACGGCAATGATTGTTGATTTCGGGTCTTTCACCGTTTCCGGACTCAAAACGAGCGGCGAAACGCCCATCATGGCGTAAACATCTTGTTCTTCGGATGTCATTTCGATCGCAATCACCTGAGGCGGTTCGGCAGGCGGACGCTCGCGGCGATTGTTGGTGCGCTGGCGCTCTGGCCGTTCAGTGCGCTCTGGTCGTTCAGTACGCTCTGGCCGTTCAGCGCGATCGGGTCGTTCAGCGCGATCGCTGCGGTCTTGACGATTTTCACGGGCTGGGATAATGGTTGGGGCAGGAGTCGGCTCGACTCGAATCGGTTCTTCGATTGCGATCGGTGCGGTTTCGTTCTGTTTCATCGGGGCGGGGCGATCGGCCAAACGGCTCTTTGCCAACGCGACGACGACGACGACGATTGTTGCGCCGTTGCGGTCTTGGTAGCTGGGATGGTTAGTGAGATCAAGCTCTTGCAGATCCGCAGACGGATCGTGATCGTATTCATCTGCCACAAACGTGTCAGGCGGTGCGATCACCTGTGGAGTGCGATTTGGGGCGGGAATTTGACGAGCTTCGCGGGCTTCGATCGGTTCGGCCAGTGCCCGCTCGGATTCTCCCGGCAGGTGAACCAGATGACCGATGCCGCCGCAGGTCGGACAGGGACGGCCAAACAGTTCGTAGATGTTTTGGCCTTGGCGTTTGCGCGTCAGTTCAACGAGTCCCAATTCGGTGAGCTGAGCAATCTGCGGGCGGGCTTTGTCGGCTCGAATCGCCTTGTTGAACTGCTCTAGAACTTGAAGCTGGTCGCGCCGCGCATCCATATCAATGAAGTCTACGATGATCACGCCTGCAATGTTGCGGAGGCGCAGTTGACGGGCGATCTCAGTTGCGGCCTCGCAGTTTGTCCACAGCACGGTTTCACGAGCGGTTGCCGATCGCGTGAATGACCCGGAGTTCACATCAATGACGGTCAAGGCTTCGGTGCGCTCAATGATGATGTAGCCGCCGGATGGCAAATCGACACGCGGCTTCATTGCTTCGCGAATGGCGGCATTGACGCGGAAATATTCGAGGATGGGGGCGCGATCGCGGTGATGATCCACCAAAACGCCTGCGACTTTTTCCCGCACTCCAGCCGACCAAGTGCTGCTTGACGCGCTTCATGCCCGTGTGCGAATCCACCACGATTCGGTTTACGTCTGCGCTGTACATATCGCGCAAAACGCGCTGGATAAAGTCGTCATCGCGATTGAGCAGGCTGGGGGCGCGAGTCGTAGTTGCTTCTTGCTGGACGTTTTCCCACTGCTTCTGCAAGGCTTCGAGGTCTTCAAGAATGGCTTCTTCCGCCACGCCTTCGGCTTCAGTTCGGACTAACAGCCCCATGCCTGCGGGCTTGATCAAGACGGCGAGAGCGCGGAGGCGGTTGCGTTCACTTTCGCTACGAATTCGACGCGACAGATTGACGCCGCGACCAAACGGCATTAGGACAAGATAGCGACCCGGAAGGCTGACGTTTCCGGTGAGGCGCGGACCTTTGTTGCCCGTCGGTTCTTTCATCACCTGCACCAGCACTTTTTGCTGGGGGGCGAGCAGTTCGGTGATCGATCCGGCTGTGCGCTTGAGACGGAGCGGACCAAGATCCGTCACGTGGATAAAGCCATTGCGCTCGGTGTCGCCCAGATTGACGAAGGCGGCATCAATGCCAGGGAGGACGTTTTCAACCACGCCCAGGTAAATATCACCTACCTGGTGACTGCCTGTGGCAACAATCAGTTCTTGAATTTGATCTTCGGAAAAAACAGCGGCAATGCGATGTTGTTCGGCAATAATAATTTGCTTGGACATTCAACTTCCTCAAAAATTAGCAGACGCAACGGCTCCGAATTTGGGGGAGCGCCGCTGCGCTGGTCAGAAAAGCGTGGAGAAAAACTCGGCGGGGAGACAACGAAGCTGCTCCTACCTGAAATCAACAAATCCAGCAGTCCCAGAAAGGCTGGACGGTTTGGCAGACAAATAACTAGCACAGCCATTGGCTAGCATAGCCAGTAACGAATCTCAGAAAAGATGCTTGTGCCTGGGAATAAAGCACCTGATGCTAAGAGCGTCCGAAAAGCTTTGCGGGTACGAATCTTGCCCTACCTCTTTTGCCCATTGACCACAGGACAATTCAAGGGCATTTGGGATTCGTATCAGCCGCTTTTGAAAAGCATTATAGCGCAACTACCCGCAATGCTACAGAAGCAGATTCAATTTGAACCATTGCTTTATCG
>JAAUTJ010000665.1 GCA_012031475.1 Leptolyngbyaceae cyanobacterium SM1_3_5
ACTTGGGCAACAATGGCCGAACTGCATCCGGGCGACTCGCCGCGATCGATCGGTCAGCCGATCGCGAATACGCAAATTCACCTGCTCGATCGCGCCCTGCGTCCGGTTCCCATTGGCATCGCTGCCGATCTCTACATTGGCGGGGCGGGCGTGGCGCGGGGCTATCTCGATCGCCCTGATCTGACAGCCGATCGCTTTGTGGAAGGATCGGGAAGCCGCCTCTACAAAACCGGGGATCGCGCTCGCTATCGGGCAGACGGCTCGATCGAGTTTCTCGGTCGCGTCGATGACCAAATCAAAATTCGCGGCTTTCGGGTTGAACTGGGCGAAATTGCCGCCCGACTGCAACAGCATCCCGCCGTGCAAGAAGCCACCGCGATCGCACCGAGGAACGACTGATTGCTTACTTTCGGCTCGATCGATCCCAGCTTCATCAGTCCGTCCTGCAAGCGCAGCAAATCCAGTCCTGGCAAGCGCTCTACGACCAAACCTATCAGCCCGATTCTCCCGATTCTGACTTCAACATCACAGGCTGGATGAGCAGCTACACAGGTCAGCCGATTCCAATCGAGCAGATGCGCGAATGGGCAAGTCGATCGCGTCAACCAAATCCTTGCCCTCCAGCCGCAGCGAATTCTCGAAATTGGCTGTGGGACTGGCTTACTGCTGTTTCAGCTTGCCCCGCAGACGCAGGAATATTGGGCGACCGATTTTTCAGTCGCAGCCTTGCAGTCGATCGATCGGCAGCTAAGCGATCGATCGCTGCCACAGGTCAAACTGCTCAATCGACTGGCAACCGATTTTACGGACATTCCGCCCGCCCGGTTTGACGCGGTGATTCTGAATTCGATCGTGCAGTATTTTCCCAACGCCGACTATTTGATTGAGGTGCTAGAAGGCGCGATCGCCTGCGTCGCTCCGGGCGGCGTTGTATTTCTGGGCGATCTGCGGAGTTTGCCTTTGCTGACGGCGTTTCACGCTTGGGCGCAGTTTGCTCAGGCTGATGCCAGCCTGACACAAATCGAGTTTCGGCAGCGCGTCGATCGCGCCCGCTTTGCAGACCCGGAACTGGCGATCGATCCCGGATTTTTTCCGCCCTGCGCGATCGATTTCCCCAAATTAAACGGGTGCAAATTCGCCTCGCTCGCGGTCGAGCCGAAAACGAAATGACGCAGTTTCGCTATCACGTGCTGCTGCATCTGGGTGACGAGGCGCACTCCAATCACGCGATCGACTGGCAAGACTGGACAGCCGCGATCGATCCTGCCGCCGTTGCGGAACAATTGCGCCAAACGCAGTCAAAAGCATTGGGGATCAAGAATATTCCCAATCGCCGCATTGCTGCCGCCCTGCAAGTGGCCGACTGGCTGACGCAAACTGCACCGAAGACCGTCGGACAGATGCGCGATTGTCTCGCTCCAACCGGGATCGATCCCAAGACTGGTGGGATCTGGAAACGCAACTGCCGTATCGCGTTGAAATTCGCGGGTCGCAAGCTCGATCGAGCGACTATGACGTACTGTTCGTTCGGCAAGATGTGGCGATCGACTGGCCGGAACCGATCGATCGCGCAGAAGTCCTCACAAACGAACCGCTTCAGGCTGAATTTGCCCGACAGCTTGTTCCGCAGTTGCGATCGTTCTTGCAGCAAACCCTGCCCGACTACATGATCCCCGCCGCCTTTGTGCCGATCGAAGCCTTCCCGCTCACGCCCAGCGGCAAGCTTGACCGTCGCGCTCTGCCCACTGTCGATCGCGAGCTTGCGGAACCGCATCACGAGCTTGCGGAACCGCATCGCGCCGCCCTGCCTGTCTCTGCGGCATCTTCAGCCCGATCGCCAACCGAATTGGCACTGATTGAAATTTGGCAGGAACTTTTGCGCCTCCAGCAGGTGGGCATTCACGATCGCTTCTTTGACCTCGGCGGCCATTCGCTGCTCGCCACGCAAATGGCTTCTCGCGTCCGCGATGCCTTGGGCGTCGAACTGCCGCTGCGAACCGTTTTTGAAGCCCCGACGATCGCCCAGCTTGCCCAGTCGATCGAAACCCTGCGCCAAACTGCTCCCGCTTCTCCACCACCCGCGATCGTCCGGCTCGATCGCGCTGCCCATCGCCGATCGCGTTCCAGTCCGCCAAATTTCGAGCCACCGCCTAATTTTGAGCAACAACCGAGCTTGGAGCAACAGCCAGCCATTCCTCAAAGTCCCCCACCAGTGGAGAATTTTGGGGGCAAAGCTTGGTCGCCCCTCGTCCCGATCGCCTTGGGCAGCGGCACACCATTTTTCTGCGTCCATCCCATTTTGGGCGTCGTCTTTCCCTACTTGGAACTGGCGCACCAGTTGGGCGATCGCAGCTTTTATGGCCTCCAGCCGATCGGCATCGACGGCAAACAAGCGCCCCTGACGCAGATTGAAGCGATCGCCGCTTTCTACGTTCAGGCAATCCAGACGGTTCAGCCGAATGGCCCCTATTTGATTGGCGGCTGGTCGTTTGGGGGACTGGTCGCGTTTGAAATGGCGCAGCAGCTTACACAGGCCAATCAGACAGTGGCGCTGCTGGCAATTTTGGACACGCCCGCGCCGATCGCCACCGCTCAGCCCTCGATCGCCCAGACCGTCCAGTTTTTGGGCAAAACGCTCCGGTCAAGCTTGCCGTTTTTGCTCGACTACGGCGCGATCGCCACGACGCTGGCGCGATCGGAGCGCAAAGGCTGGCTGTCGCTGTGGCAATGGCTGGCGATCGCGCATCTGCTGCCGCAAGAATCCCAACTGCGCCTGCTGGACGAGGCGGCGACTCGTGACCGCTGCTGAAAATCTTCTACGCCAATAGCCGAGCCACCTATCAATATGCGCCACAAAAATATCCGCACAAGCTGACTTTATTTAAAGCCGCTGAGCAATCGAATTATTTTGGCAAATCGGCGGCATTTGGCTGGGAAAACTTGGCCGATCGCATCCAGATTCACTCGGTTCCTGGCGACCATTTGTCTTTGCTGAAGCCGCCAAACGTGCAGGTGTTAGGCAAACAGCTTCAGCAGTGTTTGCACGAGGCGATCGAGTAGTACCAATTCTGTGTGAAGCTGCATGGAACAAGGATTCATTAAACCTCTTGCATGAATCAGATTTTGCCTCTGAAATC
>JAAUTJ010000040.1 GCA_012031475.1 Leptolyngbyaceae cyanobacterium SM1_3_5
TGCAAAGGCTTGGTGATTGGTGACAAGCTGGAGCGCCGCAACCGACTTGACAGCGAATTAATTCTGGCGGAAATGACTCCGGGCGAGAAAAATTTCGCCTTGCGAATTGAGCATTTACTCAACAAAATTGAAGCGCCCGAATATCGCCAGGTGAACATCGAAACCTTGATGGAACTCGCCGCGATCGCCCAGCGCAACCCTGCCCTGCAAATCGACGATTCGATCGTGCTGGATGTGCTGATCGGTCACGCGGTTCGACTCTGCTGGCTCGATCGCCATCCCGACCACGTTCACACCTACGACGAACACAAAGCGACCGCATGGCACAACTTTTATGAAACCTCGCCCGCGCTGTGTGCCCGTTTTATTGCAGAAGCGCTGCGATATTTGACGCAGTTGAGCCAGTTGAGTGCGTGACGGAATCGATCGACTGGGATTAAGCTTGTTCGGCTTTGGCGATCGTGTCGCTCGTCTGAGTCGGATAGCTGCCCAAACTGCGCGGATCAAGCGCATCGCGTAGGCCATCGCCCAGCAGGTTAAAGGCGAGAATCGTCAAGACAATTAAAATTGCGGGCGACCAAACCAGCCAGGGCTGAAGCACCAAAATTGACGCATTCGTTGCCAGCGAAAGCATATTGCCCCAAGAGGGATCGGGCTGCTGAATGCCCAGTCCAATCAAGCTTAAGACGGCTTCCGCCAGGATAAAGCTGGGAACCGTCAAGGTGGCGGAAATAATCAAATAGGTGGCCGTCTGCGGCAAAATGTGGCGCAGGATAATGTAAAGCGGTTCGCCGCCCATTACCTTGGCCGCCTGCACAAAACTTTGCTCTTTCAGCGAAAGCACCTGACCCCGAATCACCCGCGCCAAGCCTGCCCAACTGACAAATGAAGTAATCAGCACGATCATTAGAAAGCGCTGCGTACTGTCCCACTCTGGCAGCATTCCCGCCAAAGTAATCAGCAGATAGATCGTTGGCAGCGTCATCAGCACTTCCACGACGCGCATCAAGATACTGTCGGTGAAGCCGCCGAAGTAGCCAGAAATGCCGCCGATAATCATACCGATCGGATACGAGATCGCGATGCCGACCAGCCCAATGAACAAGCTTACCCGTCCGCCACAGATCAAGCGACTCAGTTGATCTCGCGCCTGATCGTCCGTGCCCAGCAGGTTCAATTTGCCTTCGCCCGCCGTGCCAAACAGGTGAATGTTGCCGGGGATGAAGCCAAACAGCTTGTAGTCTGCTCCGCGTGTGAACAGGCGAATCAGAGAGGGCTGGCTGCGATCGACTCGCAACTCTCGCTCTCCGGTTTCCATATCGACAGGTCCCTGCGTCGTCGGATAGACGTGCGGTCCGATGAACTGCCCTTGCTCGTTGCGCCAAAAAATCTGCGTCGGCGGCAGCAGCGAGCCGTCAAGCTGCTGATTGTAGGGATCGTAGGGCGCAACGAATTCGGCAAACGTGACGATGATGTAGAAAGAGAGCAGGACGATCGCGGCAATTCTGGCGAGAGAGTTGTCTTTGAGCTTGCGCCACCAGTTCATAGGTCTGACCCAACCGAGCAGGTTTGTGAATTGAGCTTTTGTGCATCGATCATAGACGATGGGTGCAAAAGGTTAACGGCTTTCGCAATGGAGAAGTGCATACGAGCCTACAATCGCCTTCCGTCTAGAGATGTAGCGCAATCTACTTCATTAGATTGAGGTTAAAGAATTTTTCTAGTGAGACGATCAGCAAAAATCACTATTCCATTGTGCTGATAAATTCTGACTCCATGACGGCATACAGAGGATCTGCAAAAGTCGATCGCATCCTGGTTGTGGACGATACGCCCGATAATCTGTTTTTGACGCAGGCGATTCTCGAAGAAGAAGGCTACCACATTGAAACGTTTGAGAACGGGACAGATGCGCTGGCCGAAATTGAAGCCGACCCGCCGGATTTGATTTTGCTAGACGTGATGATGCCGGGGATCGATGGCTTTGAAGTGACGCGCCGGATTCGCCAAAACGAAAAGCTGCCGTTCATTCCGATTTTGCTGATTACCGCCCACGATCAGCCCAGCGTCGCGCAGGGACTCGACACAGGAGCCGATGATTTTATCCGCAAGCCCGTCAACTTTGATGAACTGCTGGCGCGGGTGCGATCGCTGCTCAAGCTGAAGCACAGCGTCGATGAGCGCGATTTGATTGCTCGTCAGCGCGAAGATTTTGTCTCACGTTTGACGCACGATCTGCGAACGCCAATGGTCGCTGCCGATCGAATGCTGGCTCTGATTTCGCAGGGCGCATTTGGCGAACTGCCTGAGGGCATGAACGAAGCCATTTCGATCATGATTCGCAGCAACAAAAATCTGCTGGAAATGGTGAATATGCTGCTGGAAGTGTATCGCTATGAAGCGGGACGCAAAACGCTCAGCATGATTCCCGTTGCGCTGTGTGACCTGCTGGCCGAAGTGTTGGAAGGGCTTTCCCCGATCGCGATCGATTCTGGCCTTGCGCTCGAATCGAACCTGGATGAATTCATGGACAAACAGATTGTCGTGATGGGCGATCGGCTGGAACTCCATCGCGTCTTCACAAACTTAATCGGCAACGCCGTCAAATTTACCGAATCCGGCTCGGTTAAGGTTCATCTCAGCGCCAAGCCCGATCGCGCCGTGATCGCCATCAAAGATACAGGAACGGGCATTCCACCGGAACAGCTTGATATGCTGTTTCAGCCGTTTTGGTCAGGCAAGCACAAGCGATCGGGTAGTGGCCTGGGACTGCCGCTCGCGCAGCAAATTGTTACCGCTCATTTGGGTTCAATTCAAATCGAGTCAGAAGTCGGCAAAGGCAGCACGTTTACGATCGAACTGCCGATCGAGCAGCCTGCAACCTAGCCCACGCCTCTCAAGGCTGTTTCTGACAAGCAAGCTGTTTCTCACAGGCAAGCTGCTTCTGTGGGGATAGCTGTTTTTGCCTACAGTTAAGAGGTAGCAGTTTTGAGGTGCAACGAATGGTACAGCAAGCCAGCCGGATCGACATTGGCGCGATCGTGCAGCGACAGCGCGACTTTTTCCGCACCGGGCAAACGCAGAATCTCGACTTTCGCATTCAGCAGCTTCAAAAGCTTCAAAAAGCGATCGCAGATTCAAAAGCGGAAATTCTCGCCGCCCTGCAAGCCGATTTAGGCAAGCCGGAATTTGAAGCCTACGCCACCGAAATCGGCGTGTTGCGCGAATTTGACTATGTGCTGAGCCGCCTCCGCAAATGGGCAAAGCCGCAGCGGGTTTCGGTCGGCTTCGAGCAGTTTCCCGCCCGTGCCGAAATTCGCCCGGAACCGTTGGGCGTCGTGCTGATCGTGGGACCTTGGAACTATCCGTTTCAACTGCTGATTTGGCCGCTGATTGGCGCGATCGCAGCCGGAAACTGCGTCCTGCTCAAGCCGTCTGAACTCGCGCCCCACACGTCCGCCTTGGTTGCAAAGCTGATCGGCCAACTGTTCGATCCGGCCTACGTTGCCGTTGTTGAGGGCGGCGTGGAAACCAGTCAGGCAATTCTTGAAGAGCGATTCGACCATATTTTCTTTACGGGCGGCACGGCGATCGGCAAAGTCGTCATGTCCGCCGCTGCCAAACACCTGACGCCCGTGACGCTGGAGTTGGGCGGCAAAAGTCCCTGCATTGTCGATGCGGATATTCAGGTGGAGTACGCCGCCAAGCGCATCGTCTGGGGCAAATTTATCAACTGCGGTCAGACCTGCATCGCGCCGGACTATCTCCTGGTCGATCGCCGCATCAAGCCTGCCCTACTCGCCGCCATCCCAGCGGCGATCCGCGAATTTTACGGTGACGACCCGGCTGAAAGCTCCGACTATGGCCGCATCGTCAGCGATCGCCACTTCGATCGCCTCGCCTCCTTCCTCACAGGCGACATCATGACGGGCGGGCAGATCGATCGTGCTAACCGCTACATCGCGCCGACCGTGATCGATCGCGTCAGTTGGGATGATGCCGTCATGCAGGATGAGATTTTTGGACCGATTTTGCCGATTTTGGAATATGACGACCTAGAGGAAGCGATCGCACAAGTGGTCGATCGACCCAAACCGCTGGCGCTCTATTTCTTCTCGCGCAATGCCAACCTTCAGCAGCGCATTCTCCGCGAAACTTCGTCGGGCGGCGTCTGCATCAACGATACGGTCATGCACGTGGGCATTCCCGACTTACCGTTGGCGGCGTCGGAGCCAGCGGCATGGGGCGCTATCACGGCAAAGCCAGCTTCGACACGTTCAGCCACTTCAAAAGCGTCCTGGTCAAATCATTTCGACTGGATCTAAAGTGGCGCTATCCGCCGTATGCCGACAAGCTGGGGCTGATTAAGCGGATTGTGGGCTAAAGCACGGAGCATCAATTCCCGCAGGGGCGGCTTGCGAACCACCCCTGCCACAAACCCAAATTATGCCGTCGATTGCAGCACGGGCGCGGCGTTGTGGGCGGGCTGAAGCGGAATCTCGATCGCAAACTCCGTCCCTTCGCCCTCGATCGATCGGCAGGAAATTTGGCCGCTATGTTTCTCCACGATGATCTGATGGCTGATCGACATGCCCAATCCTGTGCCTTTGCCGACAGGCTTGGTGGTGAAAAACGGATCAAAGACGCGCTGACAAATCGATTCATTCATGCCTGAACCGTTGTCTTCAATGCGGATGAGGACGCGACCCGATTTGTCGGATGCCTCATCGTTCGTTTTAATTTCGGTTGAAATTGAAATCATCGGTTCGATGTTGGGGCGATTGCGTCCGGCTGTTTCGATCGCATCGATCGCGTTGCCCAGCACGTTCATAAACACCTGATTCAACTGTCCGGCATAGCACTTGACGGGCGGCAGATCGGCGTAGTTTTTGACCACGCTGATGGCGGGCGTGGTTTGCGACTCGGACTTGAGGCGATGCTGAAGAATCATCAGGCTGCTTTCGATGCCTTCGTGCAGATCGACGACTTTGAGTTCGGCTCCGTCCAGTCGGGAAAAGCTTTGCAGCGATCGGACAATTTCGCGAATCCGCTCGGCTCCGACGCGCATTGAGTTCATCAGCTTGGGCAGATCGGCCTGAAGGAAATCGAGATCGACCGCTTCCATTTGCGCTTTCAAATTCGGGTCGGGGTCGGGTGCGGCCTGCTGATAAACCTGCAACAGGTCAAGCAGTTCTTGGGTGTAGCGCGAGGCATAAACCAAATTGCCGTAGATGAAGTTGACCGGATTGTTGATTTCGTGGGCAACTCCGGCCACGAGTTGACCCAGGCTCGACATCTTTTCGGACTGCACAAGCTGAGTTTGGGCCTGCTTCAGCTTTTGCAGCGTTTGGGCGAGTTCCTGCGATTTTTCGCGCTCTTTAGCTTCCGAAAGCCGCATTGCTTCTTCGGCCTGCTTGCGAAGCGTGATGTCTCGTGCCACCCAGATGACGCGATTGTCCGGCAGGGGCGAAATATTGGCGACAAACCAGACTTGCGCGGCATCGGGCGATCGCGGCCTGGTCACGGGCAGAAAGTATTCCAGGCTCACCGTTTCTCTGGTGTTAAGCGCTCGCTGAATGTGGCTGACGAACAGAGCAGCCTGTACGGGCGGCAGCACTTCGTAGACGGTTTTGCCGACGCGATCGACTTCGGGCAAATACGGAAGCTGGCTGTTGGGTGTCACCATGTTTAGATAGCGACCCTGTGCATCAAAGACCGTGATCACGTCGGTCATGGCGCTAAACAACGCCCGCAGTTCGGTTTCCGACGTCCGCAAAGCGATTTCGACGCGCTGCCGCTCGTTGATTTCCAGCATCAAGCGGCGATTGAGTTCTTTCAGGGCGGTGGTACGCTCTTCGACGCGCTGTTCGAGTTCTTCGGTGACGCGCTTGAGATGTTCTTCGGCGTGTTTGCGATCGGTGATGTCTTCAACCGAGCCTTCATAGCAAACCACATTGCCGTGTTCATCGTAGACGGCGCGGGCTTTTTCAGAAATCCAGATCAGTGAGCCATTGGTGTGGTAGACCTGCGACTCAAAGTTGGTGATCGATCCTTCGCGCTGGAGTCGATCGGCAAATTCGCGGCGGCGATTCGGCTCGACGTAAAGCTGCTGCCCTACATCGGTGATGCTGGCGATCAAATCTTCGGGTGAATCATAGCCGTAGATCGCGGCCAGTCTGGGGTTGGCGCTGAGGTAGCGGCCTTCGATCGATGTTTGAAAAATGCCCTCGGTCGAATTCTCGAAAATGCTGCGATATTTGATTTCGGCTTCGCGCAGCGCGGCTTCGGCCTGATGGCGCTCGGTAATGTCGATCCCAACGATTAAGGCGGCGCGATTGTCATCATACTTCTGGACGACCAGGAGATAGTTGCGCGGAATGCCGTTGACCAGGGCGGTGATTTCGCGAAAGTCATCTTGAGCAGGATGGGCAAAAAACTCGCGGATGAAATCTTTGAACTCGCTGCTGCTGTTGAGAAAGCCAATATCCTGCCCGACAAACACGTCTGGCGTCAGCCCGTAGTTTTGTGCCAGCCGCCGATTCACACCCAGATAGCGCAGATCGTCGCCAATCCAGGAGACGATGCCCGGAACAGCTTCAATCATGGCGCGAAGCTGGTCTTGGGCGTTGCGAAGCGCAGCTTCAGCAAATTCGCGTTCAGCCGTTTCCAGGGCAAGCTGTTCGTGAGAATTTGCCAGTGCGCTTTCTAGCGTGGTGGATCGATACACTTGCTGCTGCAAAGTATCTCCCGCTAGACAGGCTTGCGCTGCAAGCTCTGTCTTGGCAAGCTGCTGACGCAGCAGGGCAATTTCTTCGATCAGTTGCTCTTTAGTTTTCTCTTGGTCTTGCATGGAGGCTGTCTTCTATCAGGGGAAGTCAGGAAGTCGCTTGGGTGAAAGCGAGAACCGAGTCACAAAGCGAGGGAGAAACACAACGGTTGGTTACGGGGCAAAAACGGAGATGTACTCAAAATCGAAACTGCACCTGCTTGAGCCGTGATAGAAGACCCTGTTGACGTAGCGATCGCCGTTCAAAACGCGACAACTAATTCACTCTATTTCACTATAAAGAATATCTTCAGCGAATCTAGCGATGCACAGTGTGATTCTTCACATTTTGTCGCTCGATTGTCAGGGCAGTCAAGCTTGCAGCGATCGCACCGCTAAGTAATCTAGTCTTCAAAAATACAGAAGTGATCTGTAGAAATGCGGAATTATGTATCAAAAAGCCGCTTGAATTGAGGAATGACTGCATTCTTAGGGCAGGCTCCACTGGCTTACGCCAATTTTTTCCGCTCGTCAACCTGCCACAATTCAACAGGTTGATTGCGCTTGATTGCCACCTGATTCTATTAGGAATTCGGGCTGCTTATCAGCGATCGCTGCTGTTTTGTCAGCATTTTAGGAAGGCAGATTTTTTTGAATGAGGCGATCGAGGGCGGCGATCGAAGCGTCCGCTACACTCGAAACAGCCAGTCAAACAGGAGGGATTGATGAATCGCGATCGCATTGTTCCGGCTCCCGGTCAAGAATCGGTGTGGGATTATCCGCGTCCGCCCCGCCTCGAAGCTTCCTCACGCCGGATTCGGATTGTGTTTAACGGTGAAACGATCGTCGATACAGTCGCGGCCAAGCGCGTCCTCGAAACCAGCCACCCGCCCAGCTACTACATTCCGCCTGCTGACATTCGGATGGAATTTCTGACGCGGACGGAGCGATCGAGCTTCTGCGAATGGAAAGGACAGGCGGCTTACTACACGATTACGGTGGGCGATCGTGGCGTCCCAGAACGCTATCGATCGGTTGAAAATGCTGCCTGGTTTTATCCAGACCCGACCGCAGATTTTGCAGATTTGCAGGATTACGTCGCCTTCTATCCAAGCCGAATGGATGCTTGCTATGTCGATGATGAACTCGTGCAGGCGCAGCCCGGAGATTTCTACGGCGGCTGGATCACAAGTGACATTGTTGGCCCCTTCAAGGGAAGCTTAGGAACTTGGGGCTGGTAGGCTCCTAACTGGATGGGGGCACACCGATGTGATTCGGTCGTGCCCCCACAAGAATTCTTTACGTTTAACTGTCTTGCTACGTTTAACTGTCTTGTTACGTCTAACTGTCTTGATGGCCTTGAGATGGGCGATCGCGCTAGCCTTGTGCCTGTGAGGGTGGCACGATCGAACTACCAGCGTATTCATACCAGAGGCGAGCAAGTTCTTGCGCCTGTGGCTTCCAGTCGGAAACAATTTGATACATGCGGCGAGGACGACCCCGGCCTTCTACTTTTTTCCAGTAGCCTGCGATCGCGTTTTTGTCTTCAAGGAACTTGAGCGCACCGTAGAGGACGGTATCAGAGAGGCGATAGGTGGGATATTCGTGTTCAAGCAGTGAAATCAGTTCTGTGCCGTAGGAATCTTGGCGCAGCAGCACGGCCACCACGTAGCAGACGGCCAGTTCCTTATTCAGGTAGAACGGGGGCGGATTGCGAAAGAACTGATGAATTTCTTCAAATGTGGTCATGACGTTGCAACCAACGATGGATCTGATCGGTGTGAGTCGGTGTGAAGCAGTGTAGATGCAAGCAAGCTGACCCATAGATGCAATTTCGCTTCCAAAGGTCGCCAGCGGAATCGGGGGCTGATGATGAAGAAATTCCGTTTGAGCCGAGCAGGAATGACAGGTGAGCAAGCGATCGCGAATTGATCGGGCGATTTGACACTCCATAAAGTATCAAACCTGACTCGGTAATGAATTCGCAAATCGATAAACCACCCAGTGAAGCTGCTTAAAGTGAACTTGCAGCGGATTTGTAGATGCGGACAAATGCTGCCAGTCGATGTACATCTTCATTCTAGACACTGAGCTTCGCGATCGTCTCTACTTAAACTTGCTGAATTTGCAACGTGAGAATTACGCAAAACGCGATCAATTTTTGCAAAGGAAGGAAAAAAAGTCAGCAACGGAGTCTTTGACTTCAATTCCCTGCTTTTGTGCCCAATACTGACTGAGGAAGTGAATTTGTCGCAGACCGACGATCAAGTTCAAGCCCGGAACGACGATCCACCAAACCGTCAAGGGTGCTTTCATGCCCGCTTCAACATACAGCCGATTGACGGTGCGATACAGCCGAAACTGGACAATGTAGATCCACAAAATCCCCAGAAGGGAGAACCAGCCGAAGCTGTTGGGCACATCAGGATCAAAAATTCGCAGCGCTTGCGGTACGGCCACGCCTAAGACAAACGGCAGCAGGCAAAGCGTTCCTGACCAGCCCGTCCCATTATAACGACGGAGTTCTTCTTGAATAATCCACTTGTACCAGCCGTAATAGAGCAGCAGCGTGACGACGGAAAGCAAAATGACGCGCCACAAGGGGCGGGGCTTGCCGATCGATCGCGTTTCAGCCGAAGTCAGTGAATCTACCGCAGACATAAGCAACACTAGCCGAATCAATTCCTTTCATTTTATTCACATTTCTTTACTTGACCACTCCTACAGGCCAGCAGATTCGTCTTTGAGCAGTGCAGCAAAGCCGCGATCGGGCGTCCAGGCGATCGCGCCCTGCTCGTCTGTCACGAAGGTTGTAATGTTTTGCTGCTGAAGGCTGGCCGCGATTTCTGTATCCAGGTGGGCGCGATCGCCACCTGCGGCTGGACGCTGCGAAGCAAGTTCGGTAGATTCTGCCCCGGCCACCAGACTACATCGGCGCGAGGCAGATTCGAGGTCGCCGCTTTTGATCCCACCAGCAGCCAGTGCTGGTCATGCAGTTGCATTTTCAGAATGGGCGGATTGGCAGAAACAACGTGCAGGCTCAGCGAATCAATCGTCAGCGTTTTGCTCTACACCCAACAGTTGAGCGTCGATCGCTCGTCCAACCTGATAGAGCGTTTCGATCGCATTGGTTTCGCGCAGTTTGTCCCAGGTCGATCGATCGTCGAGGCCAATGGCGCGATCGATTTGGTTGATTCCGGCCTGTCGCAAAAACGGCTGGACGGTGTAGCGCACTTCGGTTTCGCTGCCGCTGTTGATCAGCACCACTCTTCCAGGCATTTGCACGACGACAACGGGCATTCCCGCAGTCGCAAGAACGCTGATTTGCGTCAGGTGGGCGCGATCGTACCAAGCAGGCAGCGCCACGAGACTCAAACTCAGGGCGGCAGTTGCCCACAGCAGATTCGGAGCGGGTTGCTTCTCCTGTGAAAAATCTTGTGAAAATCGCCAGCTTAGGCCAGCCCAGAGCAGGTAGAGGATCACGACTTGAACGGCGGAAGCTGCACCGATCGCATAGATATTTCCCGGCAGGCGATCGACCTGGGAAACCAGTTGCAGAAGGGCATGAGTTGGGAGAAACAGCAGCTTCGCGGTCAAAGTGCCGATCGCAGGGGAACCCAAAGCAACCAGCGCGTTGATCATGCCGCCGATGCTAACGACGATAATCAGCGGCGTTGCCAGAATGTTGATCAAAATGCTGTAAGGCGAAACTGTGCCGAACACGTAAAGCTGAAGCGGCAGTGTCCATAAATAGGCGGCGATCGAAACCGCAGCAGTGGAAGCGATCGAAGTGGGGAGCCAGTCGAGGCGATCGCTCAAGGGTTGCGCCGTCAGCAGCAAGCCCAAGGTTGCTATGAAGCTGAACTGAAAGCCGAGATTCCAAATCCACAAGGGATTCCACAGAAGTAGAAGGGTGGCGGCAACGAGGAGACTGGCGATCGGGCGGATTTTGCGATCGCTCGTCAAGGCATACAGCGCGGCCAAACCCATGATTGCGGCTCTCAGGACGGCGGGCTGAAGTCCGGTCAGGCCAACATAGGCGAGGACGATCGCGCTTCCCAAAATCCAGCCCGCTCGACCAGAAAGGCGGCGCGTCAAAGCCAAAATCATGCTGATCAGCAGTGACACCTGGAAGCCGGATGCGGCCAATGCGTGAGCCAACCCTGCCCGACTAAATTCATCTTGCACGGTGAACGGGAGATCGATGCCGTTGCGTCCCATCACCATTGCGCTGACCAGCACTCCGGCAGGAACGCCCAAGGCGGAAACTTGCGATCGCAAAATTCGCTGCCGCACCGTCCACAAATCGGCGGTGGAGACTGCGACGTGATTTCGATCGATCGTCCGCTCAGTCCGGCAAATCCACCTTCCTGCCGCAGATACGCCTGAAAGTTAAAGCCACCCGGATTCGTGGCAGGTTTGGGATCGTAAAGAAATCCGCCCACGTTGACGGTTTGGCCTGGATACAGCCCGGTTGCCTGCAACAGCGGCACGGTGACGTAGAGTTTGCCCGTGACGGCTTCGGAAGTGTCGCCAATTTTTGCTTGATTTGCCTTCAGCCAAAACTGAATTTTCTGGCTGCGCGTCAGGCGGGGCGTACTGTCGATCGCCCCCTGCACCTGCACCTGCAAAAAATCGTCGTTGAGCAGATGGCTCACATCGGATGCGCTGGGCTGTGGAATCCGAAATTGAAAGTAGAAAACGGCCACACAGCTTACGACACCTGCGGCCAGCCAGTAGCGCGATCGCCCCATTCGCCAAAATCTCGGCATCACGATCGCGGCCAGAATGCCCAAAATGATGGAGGCGATCGCCCCGATCGGCAGTCCGGCAACTTTTCCTGAAAGTCCGGTCAGCAGCAGGCCGAAGATGTAAGCAGCACAAAATAGAGCGATCGCAAACGGCGTCATGGGAAATTCTCCGCACCCTGATTTCCCGCCGCCGATTGGCTAGATGGACATGCTAAATAGACAGTCCCAATTTCAGGCCGAGCAGCGCGTGCAGAAACAGCAAACACAGCGCAATGCTGCCCGAATAAGCGTGAATCGTGCGGAGGGTCGCTTTATTGTTCCCAAACCCGATCGCCGCTATCAGCGCATTTCCGGTCAGCAAAATCAGGACGGTGCTGGCTGTCCAAAAGTGCGGACTGGTCAAAATTGGCTTGTGCTGCATCACCAAAGACAAAATTCCGCCCGTCGCACCCAGCACAATAAACACATACATCAGCGGTGCAAGCTTGCGGTGATCGATCCGACTTTTCACGGCAGCATCTTTGTCTTCCACGACGCGACCGCGCCAGCCCGTCAGCCCGACATAGCTGCCCATCACGAAAACCACGATCGCCATCATCGCCGGATGTCCCCAATGCACGATCGGGTCGGGGACTCCCAGACTGCGAAACCAAGCGGCGATCGGCTCTAGCAGTTCACTCAAATTCGGCATAACAGCGCTCCTAATTCCTCTTGCTTTTAGTTTTTCACAAAACTTAAGAATCAGGGCGATCGATAAATCACAGGCTGCGGGCGATCGTAACTGAGATCTTGCACCTGTTGCGAGAACCGCCCTGAATTAAAATTCGGGCTGACAGCGAAAGTCACAAAACTAACTGAAAAGCAGGTCGAGTCAGGCTTGTAACCCGTTTGAACGGGTTTTCGCTGTGAGGCCGGAAATTGTTTTCCGGGCGTTATTGAGACTGCTGCAAGATCTGAGTCTTAAGAAAGAAATCGCGATCGAAACATTCCCAGCTGGGAAATTTTGGTTCACAATCAAGGTAACTTTGGCGACTGTTGAGATTCGTTGCTTCAGAGCGCCGTTTTTGCAGAGGTGGAATAATGGTAGACGTAAAGCTGATTTTGCTGGCCTTGACGCCGATCTTTATCGTGGCCTGCTTGTTTTTTGGAACCCGCAACGGCTTCTACGATACTGACAACTATCACGGCAACGGCTCAGCCCACTAGCTCCGTGCCGATCGATCGGGCTTGTGAAACCCATCTCGCGTGATTGATCTCGAATGTTTGCCCTACGGCGTTGGTCATGCAGACGAAGGCGTTTGCTTATTGCTTCGGCTTGGCGACCATCGCATTTTACTGGACTGCGGGCTGCAAAACCTCGCGCCGCTGCTCGAAGATTTGCAGCGATCACATCCGGTTGACTTGGTGCTGTGCAGTCATGCCCATGCCGATCATGCACGTGGCCTGCTCGCTTTGCACGAAGCCTTTCCGCAACTGCCGATCTATGCCAGCGAAGTCACCACGCAGCTTTTGCCGCTCAACTGGCTCGATCGATCGGTTCCCGCCTTTTGTCACGCTTTGCCTTGGCGATCGCCGCTGGAATTTTTCGACGGACTGAGCGCCGAACTGATTCCTGCCGGACATTTGCCCGGAGCCGCCGCCCTGCTGCTCACCTACACGACCCCAGAACGGACGCAGACGGTTTTTTACAGCGGCGATTTTTTCCTGTCGAATTCGCGCTTGGTGGATGGCTTGCCGCTGGGCGAACTGCGGAGCCTGAAGCCAGACGTGCTAATTCTCGAAGGCAGCTACGGCACGGCTCGCTACCCCCATCGTCGTCAGCAGGAAAACCAGCTAGCCGAGCGGATCAATCGGGCTTTGGCCGAGGGGCGATCGATCCTGCTGCCGCGCCGACTTTGGGACTGGGGCAAGAACTGCTGATGCTGCTGCGGAGTCACCATCACTTTACGGGACGCCCGATCGAGATTTGGGTGGACGAGTCGATCGCCGCTGCCTGTGATGCCTACCTGGAACTGCTGCCGCATTTTCCCAGTTCTGTCCAGAATTTTTGCTCGCCATCAAGCGCTGTTTTGGGACGATCGCATCCGTCCGCACGTCCGCCGCCTGACGCCCGACACCGAGCTAAAGCATCCCTGTATCATCGTCGTTCAAGAAGATGCCGACCCTGCACCGTATTTGGGTGATTCATCCTGGCTGATCTTGCAGCAGCAGCGACCGGGGCAGCGCGATCGATCCGACTGGGAAGATTGGCAACGAGCCGATCAGGTGGCGATCGAGTCTTACCTGCTGAGCGAACACTGCGACGGGGCAAGCACGACGCAACTGATTCACAATCTGCGACCCCAGCACGTCATCTTTATTCACGGTGCGCCCACATATTTAAGCGATCTCACGAATCTGGAAGAGCTAAACAGCCGCTATCATCTGCATTCGCCCTCAGCCGGAACGCAAGTCGAACTGCCGATCGGTGAAGTGTTCCTCCAGCCTGCCGCCCCGGATGCCCGATATGAAGGGGAACTGACCGAACTGGAAACGACCATCATGATCACGCTGCCGGATGGACTGACCACCGATCCGCGCTGGCAAAACTTCGCGGATACGGGCTTGGTGGAAGCGCGATGGCAGGGTGACGAACTAATTTTGCGCGGTTTGTCGCAGCGCGAACTGCTCAGCCGCATTCACGAAACCGATCCGGCGATCGATCTGGAATGCTGCGAAACCTGCGCCTACTTCCGCGCTGGCCGCTGCGGGAACCAAGCCTCGCCGCTCTACGGCTTCAAAGTCACACCCGAAGGATTTTGTCCCGCTTTTGAGGCGATCGAGCCTAGGTGATGAGTATGCTGGCTAGGAACAGTCACCCCCCTGTGTATCTTGAACTGTTTAAGCTGCATTGCGTCTTGCTTCTTCGTATCACTTGGGCTAAAGCTTGCAGTCACTTCTACACCGGAGAAGTCAGGCGGGTGACGATCGCCACACAGTCCTGAATCGGTTGACGATTTTGCATCGCTTCCACCAGCGCATCGTAAGCAGACTGATTGGCTTCAAGCAGCGTTTTGGCCTGAAGCATTGCCCATCTTGCCTTCAGTTGGGCTTCAGTGGCGGGGCGGCGCAACTGCTGCCAGAGCAATCCGAGCTTGGCGCGATCGTCTCCACCGCCCTCAGTGTTGCCATAAACCCAATCTTCAGCGGCAACTCCGGCCATCCAGACGGTGCAGAGGCGATCGATCGTTTGCGTGGAGAGGGTGCCGCCTGCGATTTCTGCTTCCAGCGCTTCCGTGTCAAAGCTGACCCCGCCTGCTCCCGCCTGACCTTGCCGCCACGCTTCCCACGCGCTGAGCGTGTAGCCCGTCACGGGAATGTCAAGCAGTTGCGCCGCCAGAAAATGTCCGGCCTCGTGGCGAATGACGCGATCGCGATGGTCGGGCGAAAAGCGAGCCAAGCTGTCAAGCAACAGGGCGCGGCCTTGACCTTGAAAACTCCAGGTGTCGATCGTTCCCAGCCCCAGAATGGTGGCGATGGCAATTGCCGGAACAGCAGGCGACAGATGCACCAGTGGCCCCAGCAGGCTGGACAGGACAAGGGCGAAGATGGTGATTGCAATTAAGTTGAGCGAGAGTTGGTTCACGGTTGCGATCGAGGTTGAGAGCGGGCACGGTAGAACGTTTCCAGACTGGTGCGATCGCCCACAAACCGCCAGTGCCAAGGCTCGTAGCTTACACCCTGCGGATTGCCGTGCGGAAACGACATCTCAAAGCCGTAGCGGGGTCGCATTTTTGCTGAAGCCAGCGAAACGCCGTTGTGTTTTGAAAGCTTTGCTGCAAGTCGGTGGCCGGATTCGCGCCATCCCCCAATGTCGATCGCGT
>JAAUTJ010000666.1 GCA_012031475.1 Leptolyngbyaceae cyanobacterium SM1_3_5
GAACAGCTTGACCCCGATCGCCCCAGCGACCACAAAGAAACTTTCAACGTCCGGCGCGAATCGATCGAGGAGCCGAACCAGTGGCCGCTCCAGCTCCCCAACTTTCGATCGACCGCCCTGGAATTTTTTGCCGCATGTGTCCAAACTGCCGATGCGGTGCTGACGGCGATCGCGATCGCCCTGCAACTGCCGTCCGACTTTTTCACGATTCGTCACAGCCAGCAAGCCCACACGCTGCGCCTGCTGCACTATCCGCCTCAGGCCGAAGGAGCGATCGGAGCCGCCGCCCACTCTGACTATGGCAGTATCACGCTGCTGTTTCAAGACTCAGTGGCCGGACTGGAAGTGCAAACGCGATACCATTCTGGGAGCGCTGCGCGATCGGGCGAGTGGCTGAATGTGCCGCCGCTGGAAAATGCCGTTTTGGTGAATCTGGGCGATTTGATGCAGCGCTGGACGAACGACGAGTGTCGATCGACGCCGCATCGAGTCCGGTCAGTAACCTGCGATCGCTATTCGATCGCGTTTTTTTTGCGACCCCAATCCCGATGTGGAAATTGCCTGTTTGCCCGTCAGTGATTGCCCTGCTCGCTATGCGCCGATTTCTGCTTCCGCCTATTTGCTCGATCGGCTGCAAAAAACTTATTCAAATCAACATGATTTTCCACTGTGAGTTCTCAGATTCGCTTGGGTACAATGAGGGCGCATTTTTCACCTCGAAAGGAAAAAACATCATGACTTTACCTGCGGACGGTTCTGACAAAAGAATTGTTGCCGGAATTTGCGGCATTCTAATTGGTGCTTTTGGCGTTCACAAGTTCATTTTAGGCTACCAAAAAGAAGGGCTAATCATGCTGCTCGTTTCTGTGCTGACTTGCGGTCTTGGAGCAGCTGTAATGGGCATCATCGGGTTGATTGAAGGCATCATCTACCTGACAAAATCGCCAGAAGAATTCGCTTCAACCTATATCCTGCAAAAGAAGGGATGGTTCTAAAATTCTTAGCTGACAATTCGCTGACAAACCGTGATGTTTGAGCTTCGATCGCCACTTCAAGCTTCTGCTCGTCATCGTCGCTGGGGATTCATTGGCCTCAGTGCTGCGCCGTTTGTGGGTGCGGTTCTTTACCGCTACGGCTATCATTTGCCGCTCCGCTGTCCAGTTTTGGCGCTAACCGGAATTCCCTGCCCAACCTGCGGCATGACGCGATCGTTTGTGGCGATCGTCAACGGAAATTTATCAGAATCGATTCGCTATCATGCTTTTGGCTGGGTTCTATTTGCCAGTTTTTTGCTGGTTATTTTTCACCTGCTAATGGAACTGAGGTGCGATCGCGCTATCTCAACTTTCTACACACGCCTGCTCAGCGATCGACGCTTTCAAATTAGCGCTCTGCTGGTCTATTTCAGCTACTACGGATTGCGGCTGTACTGGCTGCATTCTGCTGGCGAATTCTACGCCAATCTGTTTGCGGAAAATCTTTGCACTGAGATACTTTTATGAATCGTAAAAAGCTGATTCTAGGATTGTGTTTGCTGGCGGGAACAGGCTATTTCGGCTTACTTTCGCAGCTAGAAATGAACGGCATTTTGAGAAATTATGTCGCGCTAATGCCCGTGCAGGCAGCGGCACTGCTCTATGTTCTGCTGCGATCGAAGCAGCGCAACACCACCGCTTAAGCATTTTTTTGACTACGACAGACTGTCGTATACGGTCGATCGCGCTGATTTCGCCTACGCTCAAAGAAGGGAAGCTTTTTTGGGATGGAGTGTGGCTGGAGATGCCGGAAGCGACGATCGATCGTGACTTGACGACGCTGACGCTGGACGTGGGCGGCATGAAGTGCGCGGGCTGCGTTCGAGCAGTGGAAACGCAACTGACGCAGCATCCCGGCGTGATTGCGGCGACGGTGAACTTGGTGACAGAGCAGGCGACGATCGAATGTGCGCCAACGGTCGATCCAACCGTCTTGGCCGATCGCCTGACGCAAGCCGGATTTCCCTCACAGCCGCACGATACGGAACTGGCGATCGAACAGAATGAAACGCCACAGCCTCCCTATCGGCAACTTGCGATCGCGGCTGTGCTGCTGATTTTGTCCGCGATCGGACATCTAGAGCATTTTGGCTACTTCATTCCCGGACTCAGCAATATTTGGTTTCACTTTGGGCTAGCGTCGATCGCGTTGGCGGTTCCGGGTCGATCGATCTTCATTGAGGGCTGGCGCGGACTGCGGCAAAACGCCCCGAACATGAATACGCTGGTTGGGCTGGGAACGCTGACGGCCTATTCAGCGAGCGTCGTTGCCCTGCTGCTTCCCCGCTTGGGCTGGGAGTGTTTCTTTGACGAGCCTGTGATGCTGGTCGGCTTCATTTTGCTCGGTCGCGCTTTGGAGCAGCAAGCCCGATCGAGGGCAACGGCTTCCTTGCGATCGCTGCTCGCCCTCCAGCCCGCCTCTGCCCGCCTGATTGCTGCCAATCCGCCCCAGGTGGATTCGGCTGCGATCGAAGTGCCGACCCGCCAAGTCAAAATCGGCGCGTGGGTGCAGGTTTTGCCCGGAGACAAAATTCCCGTCGATGGTGAAATTGTCGCCGGACAAACCACGATCGATGAGTCGATGCTGACGGGCGAAGCGATCCCCGTCCTCAAGCAGCCTGGAGATGCGGTTGCAGCGGGCAGCCTGAATCAGTCGGGAGCGATCGCGATTCGCGCCACGCGGACGGGAAAAGAAACAACCTTGGCGCAAATTATCAGCCTGGTCGAAGCCGCGCAGACACGCAAAGCCCCGATTCAAAAACTGGCCGATTGGGTGGCGGGCTACTTCACCTATGGCGTGTTGGCGATCGCCCTGCTGACGTTTTTATTCTGGTACTTCATCGGCACTCCGCTCTGGCCGCAGGTTTTGCAGTCAGGTACTCATGCCGCAATGGAACACGCGATGATGCACTCGGCTAACACCTCGCCCCTCCTGCTTAGCCTGAAGCTGGCGATCGCCGTCTTGGTGATTGCCTGTCCTTGTGCGCTCGGACTGGCAACGCCGACGGCGATTCTGGTTGGCTCGGGAATCGGAGCCGATCGCGGCCTCTTAATTCGCGGCGGCGATGTGCTGGAAAAAGTGCATCATCTGGACGCGA
>JAAUTJ010000667.1 GCA_012031475.1 Leptolyngbyaceae cyanobacterium SM1_3_5
AGTGGCTCGCTGGGCGTAGTAGATGGCGTTGAGTTCGGTGGGCACATTTCCCGCTGCGGCACGATTGCGCGTCAGCGGAGCCATGACGATGCGGTTGGGTAGGCGGTACGCGCCAAGATCGATCGGGGTGAAGAGGTTTTTTTCGGTGTTCATAGGGGTGTGTTGGGTGTCGGGGATCGGGTAGAGACGCGAGATCTCGCGTCTGTAGGGGGGGGCAAGAGGAATTAGGGTTAGGCGGCTTCGGCGGGGAGGAGGCCATTGAGTTTGGCGGCGATCGCGTCAGCCGCTACGACGCCCACAATTTGATCGATCGCTCGTCCATTCTGGAAAAATAGCAGCGTGGGAACGGCCTGCACACCGTAGCGGGTTGCCAGTCGCGGATAGTCGTCGATATTCAGCTTGGCAACGAGGGCGCGGCCTGCAAACTCCGAGGCAATCTGCTCCACGATCGGGCTGAGCATTCGGCAGGGGCCACACCACGCCGCCCAAAAATCAATCAGGACGGGCTGAGCGCTTTGCAGAACGAGGCGATCGAAATTCTCTTGAGTCAAAACAACCGGACTTGTTGCAGTCGTCATTTTTTACAACTCCTAATTACAGTTCCTAAAACCAAGCTGGCGCAAATCGCAACTGCGGAGGGGACTCGAACCAGCGAGTAGTTAAACGATCATTTAACTAAACAATAGCGAGTTCTCAGCGAATAGTCAAGTAGTTGTTTAACTATCGAAGTAGGGCGATTGACCCTTACAATGGAAAGAAATTGTGAAATCATGCTGGACGCTTCGATCGCCACGCCTGCCGAAATTGAAACTCGCGCCAAAATCTTTGCGGCTCTGGCTGACCCGACCCGCCTGCGGGCGATCGAACTGCTCAGCGAAACCCACGAGCTAAGCTGCTCAGACATTGCAAATCGGCTTGGCATCAGCTTGGCGCTGTTTTCCCATCACTACAAAACGCTGGCCGAAGCCGGACTGATTTTGACGCGCAAAGAAGGTCAGACTAAGTACAATTCGCTCAATCGCGATCTCCTGATGCGCTGTTTCGACAGCTTTAAGTCGCCTGCTGAAAAGGCTTGATGCTGCCTGATTCGATCGCCTCCTGATTCGATCGCCCCAAGCGCCACAGGCTAGACTCGAATCACACTCGCCACCGTCTGCGATGCAAAAAATTCTCCAGGCTTTACTCAAGTGGTCGCCTTCGAGTGCAGGCGCGGCGATTACCCTGCACATGCTTTGGCAGAATCAGTGGACGCAGGCGCGATCGCCTTCATGGGAACCGCTCTTGTCTCTCTGCTGACTGCCTATTCCGACAAATTCACGGCCATCCTCAAGCAGGCGGTTGAGCGACGCGGCGAACGCGATGCCCGCTGGGTGGTGGGTCAAGTCGGCGGGGTAGGGTTTGGCGATCGCTACCGTCAAAGCTTGATCTACACCTATCGCGCCACGCGCACCCAAGGTTTCGATCTCGCGCCGTTCAAGCCGGACTTGGAGCAGGTGTATGTGCCGCTCCGAGTGCAGGCCAGCAGTTTGCCGCAGTTGTCTCCTGCGCTGATTCAGCCAGAGCGATCGATCGACGCGCTGAGCATCTGGCCGTTTCTCGTCAACGCTCCCACTGCGCGAATTGCCCTGATTGGACCACCCGGATCAGGCAAAAGTACGCTGCTTGAGCATTTGGCGCTGACCTACGCCCGCAAATTGCATCGCCAACAGCATCCCAAAGCGCCCGATCGCGTCCCCGTTTTGCTCTACCTGCGCGATTGGCGAGACGCGATCGCCGCTGATTCGCCGCCCAGTTTGGTAGAGCTAATCGAGCAGCAGGTGCAACGACAGCCGAGCGATCGCCCGCTGGAAAATGCGGCAGATTGGTTCGCCACCCGACTAGCGCAGAGTGACTGTCTGGTGATGCTGGACGGGCTGGATGAAGTGGCCGACCCGACGCAGCGGCAAAAAGTCGCGCAGATGGGTGAATCAGCAGATGCAGCGGTACGGGCGATCGCCGTTCATCCTTACCTCGCGTCCGTTTGGCTACGACAGCGTGAAAATCCATCTGCCGCAAATCGATTTGGTGCTGGGCGTTCAGCCGTTTCACTGGCGTGAAGTCGAGCAGTTCATCATCCGCTGGTATCGCGAAAACGAATCGAAACGGCAGGCACGGGCGATCGATCCCGGTGTTGAACAAGCCGCCCGCCGTAGTGCCAACGATCTCCTGAGTCGCATCCAAAACAGTCCGCCCTTGGCAGCAATGGCCGTGAATCCGCTGCTGCTGACGATGATCGCGACCGTCCACTGCTATCGCGGCGCACTGCCCGGACGCAGAGTTGAGCTATATGCCGAAATTTGCGATGTGCTGTTGGGACGCCGACAGGAAGCGAAAGGACTGAGCGATCGCCTCTCTGCCGCCCAAAAGCAAACCGTTCTGCAAGTCCTCGCCCTCAAAGGAATGCAGCGCAACACTCGCGAATTCAAGTTAGTGACTGCCTGCCTGCTCATCCGTCAAAGATTGGCAACAGTTGTAGGCGCAGAAGCCGATCCGATCGAGTTTCTGCAATCGATCGAACGGGTCAGCGGTCTTCTCGTTCAGCGCGAACAAGATGTTTATGAATTTGCCCATAAAAGCCTACAAGAATATCTCGCTGCCAAGCAAATCAAAGACATCAATCAGGAAATGCTTTTAGCCCGCCACATCGACGATCCCTGGTGGGAAGAAACGATTCGTCTTTTTGCTGCTCAAAGTGATGCCAGCTATCTCATTCAAACCGCGATCGATCGCAACACGGTTCAATCTTTGGCGATCGCCTATGACTGCCTCGAAGAAGGTCTGCGCGTCGAGCCAAACGTGCGAAAAAATCTGGAAGTGGCGATCGAAAAAGGTCTCGAATCCACCAATCCCGAAATCTTCAAACTCGCTGCCGAAGTCAAGCTTTCTCGCCGCTTAAAGAACTTACTGCGAATTGATGACAAAACCGAGATTGATCTCAGCTACATCACCTGTGCTGAGAGCTGATTTGTGAAGAAACCTGAAAGATGCAGGGGTCGGTCAGAACTCGATTTTAAGCTCAGTTGAGTCGAGTTGTTCTCCCCCCGATGAGCCGTCTACCCACCATTGCCAATCCCAGCGTAAGCT